>NZ_JBDFXP010000046.1:0-37286 GCF_040911965.1 Phocaeicola sp. RTP21359st1_B8_RTP21360_211022 | reverse complement strand
TAATGATTCATTTTTATATATGGCAAAAATATAAGAATGAAAAATGGGCGACAAGATAGAATCGCGGAGACGCTTACTTCCAGCCCATATTTTTGTTCCTACCTGTTAGATGAGAGGTATGTCTGTCATGCCTGTATTTTAAGAAATACTTAGCTGTCTTTTCTTGGAGCATATCCTTTATCTTCCTTGTTATGTATCCAGTTGCTTCCTGATAAGTTTATCATTTCACTAAAGTGATGAAACCTTATCACCCTAGTGATGAGCTTGTACCACTTGGGTGATGAAACTTCATCACTTAAGTGAAACACTGTACTTGTCAAGAAGAGAACACGAACTTGTCCTGATGAAAACCCTTTTACATAAGGATGTTTACGCTTAGTCACTTTTCATCCCGAAACGCCGGAAATCCCTTGACAAAGGCTTTTCAATGTGCTATCTTTGTGGAAACAACAACTAAAAAAAACAATAAAATCATGATGAAAGAAATGATTCGGAAGGTGATGGAATGGTGCAAGTTATGGAACGGTGAAGCTGCAACGGCGAAACAGGCGGACCCTTCTTCGGATAAAAGGGAAAAAGAACAGGCTGCGGATAACCGGGAGGTGCAAGACCGTCTGGAGAACTACTTGTGGAAACACTATGAGTTCCGTTTCAACGTGTTGACGGAACAACCCGAATATTGCGCGAAGGGGCAAGGGACGGACACACCTTATAAGATGGTGACTCAGCGTACCTTGAACACCTTGTGCCTGGAAGCGCACCGTCATCGCATCAATTGCTGGGATAAGGATGTGAGCCGCCTGCTCCATTCGGAACGCTTGGAAGACTATCACCCTTTCCTTACTTATATGGATACACTGCCCCAATGGGACGGGGTGGACCGCGTCACTCCGCTGGCGCAGCGCATCTCGAAAAAAGCCTTCTGGATAAACGGCTTCCACCGCTGGATGCTGGGAATGGCCGCCCAGTGGGCAGGACGCATGGACCGTTGCGCCAATGCAGTGGCCCCTATGTTGGTGAGCCGTATGCAGGGCAAGTGTAAATCTACTTTTTGTCAGTTGTTGATGCCCGACGGGTTGAGAGATTATTACACGGACAGTTTTGAGTTGACGGGGCAGTCGGGCTGCGAACAGAAACTGGCGCAGTTCGGGCTGATTAATCTGGATGAGTACGACCGTCTTTCTCCTCAAAAACTGCCGTTGCTCAAGACACTGATGCAGATGAAGAAGTTGGATTTCCGTAAGTCGCACCGTTCATCCTACAGTCACCTGCCCCGCATGGCTTCGTTTATAGGAACCAGTAATCATAAGGATTTGCTGACCGACCCCACGGGCAGTCGCCGTTATCTTTGTGCCGAGGTGAAAGAGAAAATAGACTGCACGCCACTGGAGCACAAGCAATTGTTTGCCCAATTGAAGGCGGAGCTGGAGGGCGGCGAGCGTTATTGGTTTTCGGCCGAAGAGGAAGCGGAACTGCAATTGCGCAACCGCGAGTTCTATGCCATGCCCGTAGAGCAGGAGGTGTTCTACCGTTGTTTTCGCCTGCCTGAGGCGGGAGAGGAGTTCAAACTCTATTCGGCCTCGGTCATTTTCACCATTTTGCAGAGCCGTTATCCTGCGGCTATGCGCGGCATGACGGTGGTGCGTTTCGGCAAGATGATGAGCGCCATGGGGGCGGAACGGATGCATACGGAGAAAGGAAATCTGTACAAGGTGGTGCTGGCGGCATAATTCCCGTCCATCAGGCCGGCTGAAAGGACTGACAGGAGGCTGAAGGGGCTTCTGTCAGTCTTATTTGTTGTGTGACAGTGTGTTAACCGTGCTGAATGGACTGAAGGCGGGGTGCATGAATGCCAAAAAACATACTATAAGAATCTTTTTAAAGAGCCGTTTTCTCAAGAATTTGTACTAAGTTTGCAACCAAACTACATAATTAAAAAAACTATGATTAACAGATTTGTATTGAACGAAGTATCTTACTTCGGTCCGGGTGCGCGTGAAGTGCTTCCACAAGAGATTAAACGTTTGGGCTTGCATAAGGCGTTTGTTGCTACAGACAAGGACTTGATTAAGTTCGGTGTGGCTGATAAAGTGTTGAAAGTCTTGGAGAATGCAGGTATTCCTTATGAAATATTCAGTGAAATCAAACCGAATCCTACTGTAAGCAATGTAAAGGCGGGAGTTGAAGCTTTTGCAAAATCAGGAGCGGACTTTATTCTGGCTATCGGCGGCGGTTCGTCTATCGATACTTCGAAAGCGATTGGTATCATCACTAATAATCCAGACTTCAGTGATGTGGTGTCACTGGAAGGTGTGGCTCCTACAAGGAAAAAGTCAGTGCCTATCATTGCACTGCCCACTACCGCCGGTACTGCCGCCGAGGTGACTATCAACTATGTCATCACGGATGAGGAAAACCATAAGAAGATGGTTTGTGTAGACCCGAACGATATTCCCGCCATCGCTATTGTGGATGCGGAACTGATGTACACTCTGCCTAAAGGGCTGACTGCTTCTACCGGTTTGGACGCACTGACCCACGCCATCGAAGGGTTGATAACCAAAGGCGCTTGGGAAATGAGCGATATGTTCGAGATCAAGGCGATCGAAATGATTGCCCGTTATCTGGAAACCGCTGTCTTCGAGCCTACCAATGCGGAAGCCCGTAACGGTATGGCCGTGGCACAGTACATTGCAGGTATGGCGTTCTCTAATGTAGGCTTGGGCGTGGTTCACGGTATGGCTCATCCGTTGGGAGCTATCTTCGATATTCCTCACGGTGTGGCTAATGCACTGTTGCTGCCTGTCATCATGGAGTTCAATGCTCCGGCTGCTTTGTCCAAATATGTAGATATCGCCAAGGCGATGAATGTGTACAAGGATGGCATGAGCCGGGAAGAGGCTGCGAAGGCTGCTGTTGAGGCGGTGAAGGCATTGTCTGTCAAGGTGGGTATCCCTCAGCATTTGTCTGAACTGGGTATTAAGGAAGAAGACTTGCCCCGTCTGGCCGCTTCGGCTATTGCCGATGTGTGTACGCCGGGCAATCCTCGTGAAGTGACGGAAGAAATTATTCTGGAACTTTACAAGAAGGCTTTCTAAGCGTAATTCTTTTGTAATAAAAGCATAGGTGGTGTGTGGATGTGCAGGGCATATCCACACACTTTTTTTATCTCCTTTCTGTTTTTTGAATTGTTATGTGAGTTTCATCTTTTTGTATTTGGATTGAAATGTGCAGTTCGTTTCTTTGCGGCAGAAAACAATAAACTTAAAATTATGAAAAAGAAGTTCATTTTAACCGTTGCTTTTTTGAGTATCAGTTTGTTTGCCCAACAGATGTGGGCTATGCCGTTTTATCCGGTACGTGATAAAAAAGAGAATGTGAAAACGGATGCATCTTCGGCTAAGGTGGAAACATGGGAGTTTTACTCTACTGTTGAAACCCCTTCTTCCGAAGAGCTGGCTGCATTGGTTTCTAATCATAAATTAGGTAAGAAGGTAGCCTTCCTGTATGATTCATTTAAAGATACTTATGTGGTGAAGGAAGAGGTGGTACCCGGAGATCCGACGCGTCGTACGGTGATTCGTAAGCCGGAAATCTACAATGCAGTACGTACCATTGAAAAAGAACTGAACCGTCAGGTAAGGAAAGACCTGCTGCCGCAGGATAAGGCGGAGCAGGAGTTTACAGGGGTGCTGAAAGTGGCGTTGGCCGCTATCGACTCGGATACGGAGTCTTTTGAGACTGCTTTACAAGAGAATAAAAAGGACGTATCTCATTTGTTGGGTGTATTCCGCCGTGTCAGCCTTAAAAGTATCTATTGAATTCTTTCTTTTCAGGATAAACTAACAATTATATATAAATGAAAACTAAACAGTGCTTGGTCATTGTTATGACCTTGCTATGCCTTTGCGTGAAGGCGCAGAATCTCAGAGTGACCGGTGTGGTGCGGGATAAGTCGGATGTGATTATCGGTGCCAGCGTAATGGTTAAAAACTCAACAGTGGGTACGGTGACAGATATGGATGGGCGTTATTCAGTGGAAGTGCCCGCCAATGGTGTATTGATTTTTTCTTATATCGGATATACTCCGGTAGAGAAACAAGTAGATGGACAAACGGTGATTAACGTGACGATGAATGACGATGTGCAGGCCATTGACGAAGTAGTGGTAACTGCTATCGGTATCAAGCAGCAGAAAAAGAAGTTGGGATATACTACCCAACAAGTCAATACCGAGGCTTTAGACCAGCCGGGTACGGTGAATGTTGGTAATGCCTTGTCGGGTCAGGTAGCCGGTTTGACGGTAAATAATCCTACCGGTATTTTTCAGGCTCCTTCGTTTTCCTTACGTGGAAAGACTCCGTTGATGGTGATTGACGGTGTGCCTGTGGAGTCGGATCTTTTTGACGTATCTCCCGAAAATATAGAAAGTATTAATGTTTTGAAGGGAACTGCCGCCGCTGCTTTGTATGGTTCGCGGGGTAAAGACGGTGCTATTTTGATCACTACCAAACTGGCGAAAGAGGATGGATTGACTGTTACGGCCGGATTGTCCAGTATGGTTTCTGCCGGATTTACGGTCTTTCCTGAAACTCAGACAGAGTTTGGTTCGGGCTCTAATGGTCAGTATGCCTTTTGGGATGGAGCAGATGGTGGTATCTCGGATGGAGACATGACCTGGGGACCTCGTTTTGCCGGGCAGAAAATAGCACAGTGGAATAGTCCTATCCGTAATAAAGAAACAGGAGAAACGATTCCTTGGTGGGGGGATGTTTCCGGTACGATTTATGATGACCAGTCTAAGTACGAACGGGTGCCCATCGCATGGGAGCCTCATGATAACCTGAGGGACTTTTTACGTACCGGAATTATTACAAAAGCGACTTTTTCAGTGGCAAGCAAAAGTAAAAAAGCTAACTATAATTTTAACGGTGATTTCTCCAATCAGCGCGGACAGGTTCCCAATACTTCGGTTTATACGGGGGGATTGAACTTTAACAGTATGTATAACCTTAGTAACTCGGTTACTTTATCAGCCAATCTTTCTTATAACAAGGTATATTCTCCCAATTATCCACGTTATGGATATGGACCGAAAAATCATATGTATACCATTTTGTTATGGATGGGAAATGATGTAAATGGAAAGGAGTTGGCCGAGCATTATTATCGTCCGGACTCTGAAGGTACACGTCAGGCCAACTACAACTATGCGTGGTATAATAATCCTTACTTTGCTGCCAATGAACTGACGCAAAAGCATGACCGTAATACAATGAATGGACAACTGAAACTGAACTGGGATGTAATACCGGGGCTGAGTTTGCAAGGACGGGCTGCGGGACGTTTGGAAAGCACATTTGAAGATATGTCTGTTCCTAAGTCTTATATGAACTATGGTGATTCGCGGAATGGCGACTACAAAACGTGGAATACTGATCAGCTGGACATCAATGCGGATTTTCTTGCTACTTACACACGTGCTTTCAGCAGGAATTTTACGTTGACTGTCAATGCCGGTACTTCACTGTATTACCGTCAGATTCGGAAGCAAAGCCAGTCTACAGACGGACTGATCGTGGCGAAAGTATACAATTTGGGTAATAGCCTGAATCCTGTAAGCGCTACCAACTCGATGAACGAAAAAGCTATCGAGAGTGTTTATGGTTCTGTGAATGTAGATTTGTTTGAGTCTTTGTTTCTTACATTTACCGGGCGTAATGACTGGTCTTCTACTTTGGCAAAAGGGAATAACTCCTATTTCTATCCTTCTGTGTCATTAAGTACATTGGTTAATGAATATGTGAAACTGCCTTCATGGATGGATTATCTGAAAGTAAATGGTGCATGGGCGCAAGTTTCCAGTGACCTTGATCCTTATTCTTTGTATGCTACTTATTCCAATGGCACACTGTATGGCAGTATTCCGTCCGTGACTTATCCGGGTACGTTACTCAATGCGAATATATTGCCGCAAAAAACAACCTCGTATGAGGTGGGGGTTTCTACTTCGTTTTTGCATAATCGCATTGGAATTGATCTGACCTACTATCATATGCTGGATGAGAACAGTATTATAGAACTGCCCATATCATCTGCCTCGGCATTTACCAAACGTTATGTGAATGGTAACGAATACACAACAAACGGTTTCGAGCTGATTGTTTCCGCCACTCCGGTAAAAAACAAAAACTTTACCTGGAATGTAGCTACCAATTGGAGTAGTAATATTCGTAAGCTGACCGGGATTTATGGAGACCAGGAGAAGTTCGGCGATTTGAAAAAAGGTGACCGGGCTGATGCTATGTATGCTACCGAGTGGGAAAAGACACCGGATGGCCGGTTGATATTGGATGCGAATACGGGTTTGCCCACTCAGAGCGCTTTTAAGACCAAAGTAGGAAACCAGTCTCCTGATGTTCGTTTCGGATTGCAGAATACTTTCAAGATAAAGGATTTTACTGTCAATATAGATATGGACGGAGCTATCGGAGGAACGTTGATATCTACTACCACGCAGAAAATGTGGTGGGGAGGAAAGCATCCCAAATCTACCATGTATCGTCAGGAAGAATATGATAATGGTGGCAAGCCTGTTTATGTGCCCGAAGGTGTCAATATAGTAAGCGGTGAGGTGACTTATGACGTGAATGGGAATATTGTTTCCGATACCCGTGTCTATAAAAAGAATGAAACAGCGGTAAACATACAGACTTGGGCCCAGAATTATCCTTATCGTGCCGTGGTGCGTACAGAAGAAAGCGAGTTGTTTGCTAATACGTTCAGCCGTTCTTTCCTAAAACTGAGACGTGTTGCAGTGACGTATGATTTGACTAAGTTCATTCAGTCACAGTTTATAAAAGGGCTGGATGTCACAGTGTTTGGAAACAATCTGGCCGTGCTGAAAAAGACTCCTTATTTGGATCCGGACTTTGGTGCCAGTGATGGAGATTTGCAGGATCCGTCGGCCCGTTATGTAGGAGTGAGTGCTAACATTAAATTTTAACGTTTATTCAAAATATGATGAAGAAGTATATCAAATACATGGCATCTCTTCTTGCCGTATCCTTTGCAATGAGTGCTTGCATTGATTTGGAAGAGATGAATGTGGATCCTAATAATGCCACTACTACCAATCCTTCCCTGTTGTTGACCGGAGTTGCTTATAGTGCTTTCAATCAAACCAGTTCGGATGCTTGCCATGCAGCCAAGATGCTGATTCTGACTTCGGGAGAAAGCAAGTATCAGGTTTATAAATGGACGCGTGGGGATTTTGATTATTATAGCAATTTGCGTGATGTGACCAAAATGTCAGAAGAGGCCGGAGAAGGAAGTGCTTATCAGGCTTTGGCTCATTTCTTCCGTGCCAATTATTTCTATCAGTTGACTCTGGACTTTGGAAGTATTCCCTATACGGATGCGCTTAAGGCAGAAACAGATGCGAATTACCAGCCGGCATACGATTCGCAGGAAGTTGTGCTGGCCGGCATTTTGAAGGAACTGGAAGAGGCCGATAAAATGCTTGAAGGTAGTGATGAGATTATTTCGGGAGATATTATCTACAATGGCAACTTGGTTAATTGGAGAAAATTGATTAATGCTTACCGCTTACGTATTTTGATGTCTTTGTCGGGAAAAGAGAAGGTAGGTGATATAGATGTTAAATCGGAGTTTTCAAAGATTGTAGCCGACGGACCTTTAATGGAAAGCTTGTCGGATAACGGGCAGTTGATCTATCTTGACCAGCAGGATAACCGTTATCCGTATTTTAATGACAGCGATTTCGGTTCGGGGCGTTTTATGGATTCCACTTATATTGCTGCATTGGCTACACGGCAGGATCCGCGTTTATTTGCTGTTGCCACGCAAACTCCGAATGCTGAAAAAGCCGGAAAAGCGATTAATGATTTCAGCTCTTATGACGGGGGTGATCCGGCTGTTCCTTATAGTTTGGTTAATGATAAGGCGGTGGCTGGAAACTGTTCCAAGCCTGCTCCCCGTTATTACCAGACTCCGACCAATGAGCCTATGGTCTTGTTAGGTTACGTTGAACAGCAGCTTATATTGGCTGAGGCTGTAGTAAGAGGATGGATTCAGGGAGATGACAAGATTTATTATGAATCGGCCGTCAAGGCGTCTTTTGAGTTTTATCAGAAATATGCTGTGTCGGTAGCTGATTATCTCACTCAGGATGCAGCGGCAGAATACCTTCGAAATGACAAGGTGGCTTATTCCTCTTCCCTTTCTACTGATGAGAAGATAGAGCGTATTATTATGCAAAAGTATTTGCCGACATTTTTGCAGGGAAGTGTATGGCTACCCTACTATGAGGCGCTTCGTACGGGGTATCCCGATTTCCGCCGTGCCGCAGGAGTTAGTCTGCCTTATCGCTGGATGTATCCGCAGGATGAATATAATAACAATGCCACTCATGTGGAGGCTGCTTTGAATGAGCAGTTTGGTGGAAGTGATAAAACCTCGGATAAGCCTTGGTGGTTGCAGTAATCAGTTTAAATAAATTTTTAGGATGATGAAAAAGATAAAAACATTATGTGGTGTGTTGGCTCTGCTTTGTGTAGGGATGATGCCGGTAAGCGCGCAAAATGTGCTGAAATTCAATGCAGACAAGAAGTTTAAGATTGTTCAGTTCACTGATGTTCATTGGGTACCGGGAGACTCTGCCTCGGAAGAAGCGGCGGAGCGAATGAATGAGGTCTTGGATGTTGAGAAACCGGATTTGGTGATTTATACAGGTGATTTGGTGTTTGGCAAGCCGGCGAGCGAGGCATTGTCTAAAGCTTTGGAACCTGTTGTTTCCCGCCGTTTGCCTTTTGCCGTGACTTGGGGAAACCATGATGATGAGCAAGATATGACCCGTATTGAGTTACTGGAATATATCAAAGATATGCCGGGTAATCTGACCTCTACCACGGCAGGGATTTCGGGAGTTACTAATTATGTACTTCCTTTGAAGTCGGAAGACGGAAAGAAGGATGCAGCTGTGCTTTATGTCTTCGATAGCAATGCGTATTCGTCTTTGAAACAGGTAAAAGGGTATGATTGGATAAAGCCGGATCAGATAAATTGGTATGTTGAGAGCAGTGTGGGATATACGGAACGTAATGGTGGCAAGCCACTGCCCTCGTTGGCTTTCTTTCATATTCCTTTTCCGGAATATAATGAAGCGGCGCAAGATGAAAATGCGTTATTGATAGGAACACGTAAGGAAAAGGCTTGTGCTCCGTTGATTAATACAGGTTTGTATGCTGCTATGCTGAATGCAGGAGACATAATGGCTACATTTGTGGGGCACGACCATGTGAATGATTATGTAGTTGATTGGAAAGGGATTTTGTTGTGCTATGGACGGTTTACCGGAGGGAATACCGTTTATCACGATATTCCGGGAGGAAATGGGGCACGGGTCATTGAACTGACACAAGGAGTGCGCTCTTTCAAGACATGGGAGCGTTTGGAGGGAGGAAAGATTATTAATGAAGTAAATTATCCGTCTGATTTCCAAAGAGAATAATAGTCAGTTGGGCAGGATAGAGGTATTCTCAGTACCTGTCCTTCCGGTGACAAGACTGTTTCGTCATTTGTTATACATAAATTATTGTCACAGCTTCATACATCCCTGTCGGCATTCTATGGATATAGTTAATAATGGCCGGCAGGGTGATAGAATATTATGACCGTTTCAGATATTCGTACCCTATCCGGCAATACAGGCATTTTTTCTTATCGCAATATTCTTTCTTTAATTGTATCAAAGCTTGGCTGTCGGCGGCATTGGAGGCTTTCATTCCGCATTGTTCCCACATGCGGGTGATATAATTGTTCTCCGCTTTCAATTCTTCCAGAAAACTGCCGGCACGTGCACAAAGTACACGATTCCCTTTATGCAGTCCGTAAGCATAGAGAAATGTCACTACCGTGTTGATAATGAGTAAATCCAGTGAGGTGTTACTTAGAGTCTTCGGACGGGAAGGGGAAGAACCGCCAAATGTATAATGAGTGAGCCAGTATTCTGACGTTCCTCCTTTCAGAATATCTCTGACACCTTGTAGTGTCTCCGTTTCCATGATGCGAGAGAGCAGTCCGTAGGCACGATGATAAAGACATGCCAACTGTGCAATCCGTATATGCGGAAAATTAGCAGGACGTAGCCGGAGAAAACGCCATAGGGAAGCATCCATCGGGATAAGTCCGAATTTATGCTGTAGATAGGTGTACTCTTTTTTTAGCCGGAGATAGTATCCGTCTCCATCAGAATCTTCCAGAATGCCGGCTTGTCCAAAGAAGATGGCTTCTATCTGGAAAAGGTCGTTCCGATGCTTGTCTACCGCCCGGAAGGGAAGCCGATGAGCCCAGGTTTCGAAAGCGTCTCCGTTCAGCCCGAAACCGAAATTACGTGCCAGTGTGATAAAAAAAGCATCTTCCCAATTGCCTTGACAACGTTTTAACCGTTCATTCAATAAGGTCGCTTTTTGCTCGAATCTTTCCATCTGTAAGGCAGTCATCCATGAGTGGGCGGTGAAAGGGGGGAGTGAAGGAATGATGCGGTAACAAGGGGGGTAGCTGTCTGTTTCCAACAGTTCCTTGTAGTTGGTGCGGACCGCTTCCGGGCAGATGAGTTGTATTTGGGGGATTCTTTCTCCATTGCTCCTGCTGATTTCCGTATCTATTTCGGAGGCTATATGCAGAATGACAGAGTTGTAACCGGCATCTGCATGATGTCCGTGTTTGAACCAGTCTGAAGATCTTTCATGTATCTCGATATTGCCTATCCAAAGCACACCGTCCAGCTTGAGCTTGGCATTAAAAAAATCGGGACCGGCGTCGGTATTCGCCAGTCCCGTATCTATAACTTCCACTTGTTGGCCGGTTGTCGTTTTCAGTTCTTTGAGAGGAAATATTTTATGTTTCCATACATAGTGTAATAGTTGTTCCATGTTAATGAGGTGTAAATGTTTGGCAAATGTAATGGTTTACAACGAAAAACGCTATCTTTGTGGCTGAAATAACATTCGTAATTATGAAAATAGCATTAATAGGATACGGAAAGATGGGCAAGGAGATTGAAAAGGTTGCAGTTGCCCGCGGACATGAGATTGTGAGTATTATAGATGTTGATAATCAAGATGATTTTAATTCGGAAGCATTTAAATCAGCAGATGTGGCTATTGAGTTTACTAACCCGATGGTGGCATATGACAACTATATGAAAACTTTTGCTGCCGGTGTCAAATTGGTATCGGGCAGTACCGGATGGATGGACAAACATGGTGATGAGGTGAAAGAATTATGCACGAAAGGTGGAAAAACCTTGTTCTGGTCGTCTAACTTCAGTCTGGGTGTCGCTATATTCTCTGCTGTAAATAAATATTTGGCTAAAATAATGAATAACTTTCCCGCTTACGAGGTTTCCATGACCGAAACTCATCATATTCATAAACTGGATGCGCCCAGCGGAACAGCCATCACGCTGGCCGAAGGAATTCTGGAAAATATGAACCGCAAGAGTAAATGGGTGAAAGGGACCATGGTGGCACCGGATGGAACCGTGTCGGGAACATCGGAATGTGCCGAGAATGAGTTTCCTGTAAATTCGATCCGTGAAGGGGAGGTGTTTGGTATTCATACTATCCGCTATGACTCTGAGGCGGACAGCATCTCAATTACCCATGATGCAAAGAATCGGAAGGGGTTTGCCTTGGGAGCTGTTTTGGCGGCGGAATATACATCCAGGCATGAAGGGTTATTAGGAATGAGTGATTTATTTCAGTTTTAAGATATGATAAGAGCAACACGTACACAGTGGATTAAGTTTGCCGTTGTTCTGGCGCTTTACCTGATATTTCTTGTCTGGTTGAGAAGCTGGCTGGGATTGGTGGTTGTACCGTTTATCTTCGATGCGTATATCACAAAGAAGATTCCATGGACTTGGTGGAGAGAGTCCAAGAACCGTCATGTAGTGACTGTCATGGGATGGGTGGATGCTATTGTATTCGCACTGGTGGCGGTATACTTTGTCAACCTCTATTTCTTCCAGAACTATGTGATTCCTTCTTCTTCGCTGGAAAAATCATTGCTGACGGGTGATTATCTGTTTGTGAGTAAAATGAGTTATGGGCCCCGTGTGCCTCAGACTCCGCTGCACATGCCGTTGGCACAACACACACTGCCGTTTTTTAATTGTAAATCATACCTTGAGCATCCACAATGGGATTATAAACGGGTGAAAGGTTTGGGGGATGTACAGTTGAATGATATCGTTGTCTTTAACTTTCCGGCCGGAGATACAGTTGCCACCGGTGTGCCCAATGATGATATTTACCGTCTGAGTTATGGCGCAGGCAAGGAGCTGGCAAAACCGGTGGATTTGGCTTCCATGACTCCGGAGCAGCAACGGGTGGTCTATGATTATTATTATCAGTTGGGACGGGAGTACCTGAAAGAGAATCCACAGAACTTCGGTGAGATAATCAGCCGTCCGGTAGACCGCCGTGAGAACTACGTGAAGCGGTGTGTGGGTTTGCCCGGACAAACGTTGGAGATAAAGGATCGTATTATTTATTTGGATGGTAAAGCTAATAAAGAGCCTGATAATGTGCAGTATCGTTATCTGGTGAAAACCAAGCGCCCTATTCCCGATGACCTGGCTCATGAACTGGGTATCAGCAAGGAGGATATGATGATGTATTATACGGATGCTTCTGTTTATAATATGCCTCTGACGGAAAAAGCGAAAGCTGGTTTGTTGGCGCGTAAGGATATTGTAGTCAGTATTGAGAATACACCGGCTGATGATGCGGGGGGCTTGTACCCGCTGAATATGTATAAGAACTGGACTACGGATAACTACGGACCTGTATGGATTCCCAAAAAGGGAGAGACGGTGAAACTCACGATAGAGAATCTTCCTGTTTATGAGCGTCCTATTCATGTTTACGAGGGTAATGAACTGGCGGTGAAAGATGGAAAGATTTATATTAACGGCAAGGAAACCGATGAGTATACTTTCAAGATGGATTATTACTGGATGATGGGAGATAACCGTCATAATTCGGCTGACTCCCGTTTTTGGGGATTTGTTCCCGAAGATCATGTGGTGGGAAAACCTATCTTTATCTGGTTGTCATTGGATAATGACCGTGGCTGGCTGGATGGAAAAATACGTTGGAACCGATTGTTTACCTTTGTAGATAACATTAAATAAATTGCGCATACCCTGTATTCCTGTATGGATAAAAGCAATGCTTACTGCTGTCATTCTGGTACTGTTGGTAAAGACATTTGCTTTCACCTCCTGCACCATTCCCTCTACCGGTATGGAGAATAGCCTTTATCAAGGGGAAAGGGTTTTGGTGAATAAGTGGAGTTATGGGTTTCGTGTGCCTTTTTCTATCTGGCGGTGGCTGGGAAAAACTGCCGGGAAAGGGGATATTGTGTTGTTCAACAATCCTAATCCACGGTCTCCTCAGACGTCGGTGGGCAATCGGGAAGTGTTTATAAGCCGTGTGGTAGGAGTACCCGGAGATACGTTGATGTTGAATGATGAACTGTGGGTGACCGACGAACAAGTGTTGAGCCCGGATAGTAAATCTTTGTATGTCTATTCTCATACGGAAGAAGAAACGATGCAGGCTGCCATGCAGCAAGTGAACATTCAGGGAAACAGGTTGGTGGGGTATGCCGAGGGGAAGTATATACGTACCTTCAGTCATTATGAATATTACCTGTTAAAACAAAAACTGGCGGGAAAAGTGGATTTGATTCCTCTTTATCATAAGGATATAAGCAAGAGCCATCCCTTTGTGATCCCGGAAAAAGGGAAACCTGTCAAGGTATATCCTTGGAATGTGACCTTGTTGTGCAATACTATTGTCCGCCATGAAGGGAGAGTGGCTTCTGTCAGGGGAGATACCCTGTATGTAGGGGGAAAACCTGTAGAAGCCTATACATTTAATAAAAATTATTACTGGATGGCATCCAATAATCCGGTAAATCTGTGTGATTCGCGTTTATTCGGCCTGGTGCCCGATGACCATTTGATCGGTAAAGCTTGGCGCATTTGGTTTTCATCCAGAAAAGGGCGCATTTTTCAACGAGTGCAATAATGGAGAATACGATATATTTAAGTTCGGCCTATCTGGCCCCGGTGGAATATTATACAAAACTGTTTGCCTGTGAGAAGGCCTATGTGGAACAGTATGACAATTATGTGAAACAGACTTATCGCAACCGTTGTGTCATTGCGGCAGCCGACGGTCCGCTGGCACTGACTATCCCTACGGAAAAAAGCGGTACGCCTAAATGCCTGATGAAGGATGTCCGTATTTCGGATCATGGCAATTGGCGTCATATACATTGGAATGCTTTGGTGGCTGCATATAGAAACAGTCCTTTCTTTGAGTACTATGCTGATGATTTCCGCGTCTTTTATGAAAAGAAATATGCCTTCTTGTGGGATTATAATCAGGAAATTTGTTCTTTAGTATGCGATTTGATCGATATTCATCCCCATATGGAAGGAACAACGGAATATTGCATGGAATTTGTTCCGGGTGAGGTTGATTTTCGTGAGACTATTCATCCGAAGCGTGACTGGCGTGAGGCGGATGCTGACTTTTGCCCTAAACCTTACTATCAAGTTTTTGATGCCAAATACGGTTTTCTGCCGAATTTGAGTATCGCCGATCTTTTGTTTAATATGGGGCCGGAGAGCCTGATTGTTTTGCGAGATAGTGTTAAAGGTATAAACCATAAAGAATAATATCATGAATAATTTGTTTAGTGTAAAAGACCAGGTGGTGGTAATCACCGGTGGAACAGGGGTTTTGGGAAAGGCTATTGCCGCCCATTTGGCAGAAGAAGGTGCCAAGGTTGTTATATTAGGCCGTAAGGCAGAAGTAGGAAATGCCATTGTAAACGAAATCAAGGCCAAAGGCGGGGAAGCCATGTTTCTTGTAACGAATGTGTTGGATGAGGCTATATTGGAGCAGAATCTGAAGGATATTCTCGCAGCATATGGTCGTGTAGATGCATTGCTGAATGCAGCAGGAGGTAATATGCCGGGTGCTACGATTGCTCCTACAGGAAATTTCTTTGATTTGAAGGTCGATGAGTTCCAGAAAGTGCTTAATCTGAATCTTACCGGAACAGTTCTGCCTACACAGGTATTTTTGAAGCCGATGGTGGAACAGAAGAAAGGAGCTATTGTGAACTTCTCTTCTATGGCGGCATTCCGTCCGATGACCCGTGTATGTGGTTATGCGGCTGCAAAGGCGGGAATCTCTAATTTCACTGCGTTCATGGCCAATGAAGTGGCTACGAAATTTGGTGAAGGCATCCGCGTGAATGCCATTGCTCCGGGATTCTTCCTGACCGAACAGAACCGTACTTTGTTGACAAACGAAGATGGTACATATACTCAGCGTGGTAATGATGTGATTCGCCAGACTCCGTTCAAACGTTTCGGTAAAGCAGAGGAACTGTGTGGAACCATCCAGTATCTCATCAGCGATGCCAGCAGCTTTGTAACCGGTACAGTAGCCGTAGTAGATGGTGGTTTCAATGCATTTGCCATGTAACAAGTCTTTAGTTTTTAATTCTCAATTTTTTTATTTGATATGATTTTATGTGAGCAAACATGGCGCTGGTACGGACCGAATGATCCCGTATCATTGTGGGACATCAAACAAGCCGGAGCAACCGGTATTGTCAATGCCTTACATCATATTCCCAACGGTGAAGTATGGACGGTAGAGGAAATAATGAAGCGCAAGAAATTGATTGAAGAAGCAGGATTAACTTGGAGTGTCGTAGAATCCGTGCCCGTACACGAGCATATTAAGACACAGACAGGAGATTATCTGAGATATATCGAGAACTATAAACAGAGTTTGCGTAATCTGGCAGCATGTGGTATCTATATTGTGACTTATAACTTCATGCCTGTACTGGATTGGACCCGTACGGACCTGGCATATACGTTGCCCGATGGTTCCAAGGCATTGCGTTTTGAGCGGGCTGCTTTTGTAGCGTTCGATCTGTTTATCTTGAAACGTCCGGGAGCCGAAAAGGAATACTCGGCCGAAGAGATAGAAAAGGCAAAAGCGCGTCTGGCACAAATGGATGAGGAAGAAATTCATCGTCTGACACGAAATATGATTGCAGGATTGCCCGGTTCGGAGGAAAGTTTTACATTGGAGCAATTCCAAAATGAACTGGACCGTTACAAGGATATTGATGCGGACAAACTCCGCAATAACTTGATTTTCTTCTTGAAAGAAATTTGTCCGGTAGCCGATGAAGTGGGAGTAAAGCTCGTTATTCATCCGGACGATCCGCCTATGTCTATTCTGGGCTTGCCGCGCATTATGAGTACGGAGGCGGATTTCAAGCTGTTGGTGGAAGCTGTACCTAATCCGTCAAACGGACTTTGTCTGTGCTGTGGCTCATTTGGCGTATCTGCACAGAATGATTTGCCGGGTATCATGGAACGTTGGGGAGACCGTATCAATTTTGTTCATTTGCGCAGTACCCAACGTGATGCTGAAGGGAACTTTTATGAGGCGAATCATCTGGAGGGTGATGTGGACATGTATCATGTAGTTAAGAACCTGTTGAAAGTGCAGCAACGTCGTGGAATATCTATTCCTATGCGTCCGGATCATGGTCATCAGATGATAGATGATTTGAACAAGAAAACAAATCCGGGCTATTCTTGTTTGGGACGTATGCGTGGCCTTGCCGAGCTTCGTGGTTTGGAAAAAGGAATAGCGATGAGTATGGAAACAAAATAATCTTTTTTTAACATATAGAAAGAAGGCCTGAATGTCTTCCGGTGATGAGGTATATCCGGAAGTGTTCAGGTCTTCTTTTTGTCTAAAAGATAGATAATGAGGACTATTCTAGACAAATATAGAGATTAATTAGACAAATAAAGAGGTGCAGGCAAGGGGAGGAGGTTTATATTTGCAACAGATTTAATCTAATTAACCCTTAAATTCTTTTATTATGAATAAAAAAACAAAACTGCTTTCAATCCTTGGATTGGTGACAGCTATCCTGTTTTTGTTCTCATCGGAGGTGTTGGCCCAATCCTTATCTATCAGTGGTAAGGTAATTGACAAAAACAGTCAGGAGCCTGTAATTGGGGCCAGTGTTTTAATTGAAGGAACCTCAAACGGTACAATAACCGATTTGGATGGTAACTTTATGCTTTCTAATGTTCCTTCCAAAGGAAATTTAGTTGTGTCTTACATTGGTTATGCTACGCAAACTCTTCCTATTAATGGGAGGACTAGTTTCAGTGTTGTATTGGCTGAAGATACCGAAACGTTGGATGAAGTTGTTGTAATAGGTTATGGCGTACAGAAAAAAGTGAATCTTACCGGATCTGTGTCTTCAGTGAAAGGAGATGCATTGGAACGTCGTCCGGTAGCTGATGCCACACAGAGTTTGCAAGGGATGGTTCCGGGGCTGTTGGTGAGCAACTCAAATACGGGTCGTCCGGGAGCTAGTGGTACGTTGACTTTGCGTGGACAAGGCAATCTGGATAATAATGCGAATCCTTATATTTTGGTTGATGGAGTGGAAATGAGTCTCTCGGACGTGAACCCGAATGATATTGAAAGTATTTCTGTATTGAAAGATGCTGCTGCTTGTGCCATTTATGGTGCACGTGCGGCGTATGGTGTCATTTTGGTCACTACCAAGAAAGGTGAGGAAGGTAAAATGCGTGTAAATTACCAAGGAAACGTAGGTTGGAGTACGCCGACTGTATTGCCTGATATGGTTGATTCCTATGAATTTGCTCAGTATTGGAATGCCGGATGTATCAATGCAGGTTCTCCTCGTTTGTATAGTGAGGAAAAAATGGGTTTATTACAGCAATATATTAAAGATCCCAGTAGTGTGGATCCTTGGTTCGAACTTCCTAAAAATTCTAATATGAACCCGGCATTCGAAAATTCAGAATTAGGAGTAGGAAATACTAATTATTTCGATTTGCATTATAAGGATTGGGCATTCAAGCAAAATCATAATCTCAGCTTGAGTGGGGGTGGCAAAAAAGCACAATATTATATTTCTGGTGGTTATTATTCGGAAGATGGTATTCTCCGTTATGCCGATATGGATTTCAGCCGTTATAATTTTGCCGCTAATATTTCTTCTCAGATTACCGATTGGATGAAGGTAAAAGTAAATACGAAGTTTATGCATTCCGATGAGGATACTCCTTTTGGTGACGGAGGGCTTAGTGAAGGCTTTTATCATTCATTGGCACGTTTCCGTCCTACAGTTGCTCCTATTGATCCGAATGGGCATTTTACAGAACTGACTATGATTCCTTATTTGCAGAGTGGTACGTATACAAATACTCAACGTGACCGTTTTAGTTTAACGGCAGGTTTAGATATCCAACCTGTGAAAAACTGGTTTATCTTTTTTGATTATACATATAAATTGATGGATTTGGAATATGAGGCATTGAACGTGAGCCCGTTAATTTATGGGGCTGACGGGGTGAGTACTTCAAAAGGTGTGCGTGATGAGTTGGGTGTATCACCCGATGGCAAGTTTACCCGTTATTATGCGCATACTCGCTACCAATCTATAAATTTATATTCGAATTATCTCTTTACTTTGGGAGACAAGCATAATTTTACCGTAATGGCAGGTTATCAGGAAGAAAATAATGACTATAGTTATATGAAGAACTCGATTACCGGACTTTATTCAACTTCAAATCCTAATGTAGGTATGGGAACCGGTGATAAGACGGTAGTCGATACTCGTAATGGCTGGGCAACCCGTGGCTTTTTCGGACGTGTGAATTATGATTATGACGGACGTTATCTTCTTGAATTGAATGGACGATATGATGGATCGTCACGTTTTGCCAAAGGTAATCGTTGGGGCTTCTTTCCATCTGCATCTTTAGGATGGAATATTACCCGGGAACAGTTTATGATGCCAATAGCCGATGTAGTTTCCAACTTGAAACTTCGTGCTTCTTACGGATTACTGGGTAATCAGGCGGGTGCGGCCCTTTATACTTTTGCCGCTACTATGGATTTGAATGATAAATTGGGAAATTATATATTCTCTGATGGACGCCACATCTTTACTAAGGCCCCTGCCGTAGTCAACCCGAATACGACTTGGGAAAAAGTGGAGAGTAAGAATATAGGTTTGGATTTCGGTTTCTTTGGTAATTCGTTGACCGGTTCTTTTGATGTTTTTCAACGTGATACGAAGGATATGTTAGGACCTACGGTGGATTTCCCGGATTTCTTTGGTGCAGACGCTCCTAAAACCAATAATGCCCGTATGCGTAACCGTGGTTGGGAATTGGTGCTGAGTTATCGTGGAAAAATTGGAAAGGATATTGACTATAGCATAGGCGGTTCTCTTTCGGATGCTACTGCTGAAGTAACTGAATATGAAGGGACTAGAACAAATCCTAAAGATAATTGGTATAAAGGAAAGAAAGCTGGTGAAATTTGGGGATATCGGGCGGACGGACTGATCCAGACTCAGGCAGAGGCGGATGAGTATAATAATACCTATGATTTGTCTTTTATAAGCGGTAAACCTTGGACGCCGGGAGATGTAAAATATCGTGACCTGAATGGGGATAAGAAAATCAATAATGGGCTTAATACCTTGGATGATATGGGTGATATGACAGTAATCGGTAATACCACTCCTCGTTATCAATATACCATTAACGGTTCAATTAGCTGGAAAGGTGTAACCGTAAGCGCTATGTTCCAAGGGGTCGCTAAGCGGGACTGGGATCCTGGTACGGGAGCTTATTTTTGGGGAAGCGGACCTTATGCGCAGGTGACGGTGTTTAAAGAGCATTTGGATTATTGGAGTGAGACAAATACAGGGGCTTATTATCCAAAACCTTATATTCATACAGCAGGAGGAGTGGTTCCTTTCCGTAATAAGACAATGACGCTTAGTGACCGTTATCTCCAGAGTGGTGCTTATTGTCGTCTGAAAAATCTGACAGTGAGTTATGATATCCCTGCCGTATGGACAAAAAAGGTAGGTTTACAGAAAGTGCAGGTGTTTTTCTCTGGTGAGAATTTGTTGACTTTTACCACTTTGAAAGGAATGTTTGACCCGGAAGCTATCTTTACCAAGAATGATTACACGGCTGAAGGTGGAAAGAACTATCCTATGAACAAGGTGATATCTTTTGGTCTAGTTGTTAACTTATAATTTGATGAATATTATGAAGAAAAGAAATATATTTTTGGGTCTGGTTTTGATGTTAGGTCTTACCGGTTGCTATGATTTGGATAAGATGCCTGAAGGGGTATTGTCTACGACGATTCCTTTTGCAAGTACGGGGGAAATGAGAAATTATCTGGATCAATTCTATCAGACAGGTAATTATAAATATGACTATGTCAGCTTTGGTGATGGAATGCGTGCGCAAGGTTTTGATGCCGGTGGTGGACAATATATTGCCGGGGCAGATACACATAGTGATAATATGGCTTCCAGTTCGGTCAGTACCCGTTTGGCAGGTGAAACGACATTGAGTAGTGCGGTCAAACTGCAAAATTATACAGCTATCCGTAATTTAAATTTTATGCTGTGTAATTTAGATAATTGTGTGGAAAAAGGATCTGCTGATTATAATCAGTATGTGGGTGAGGCTTATTATTTCCGCGCATGGTATTATTATCAGATGTTTATCAGCTATGGGCGCCTGACGTGGGTGAACACTCCGCTTGATCCTAATATGGAAGAAATGAAATTGCCTCGTGCTAACCGCACGATTATTGCCGACAGTATTTTGGCTGATCTGGATAAAGCGGTGATGTATCTCAATACTCAGAACAATAGTGCTACCATGCGGATTCATAAAGATGTGGCGCGTGCTTTGAAAAGTGAAGTGGCCTTGTTTGAAGGAACTTGGGAAAAATACCATAAAGCGAAAAATGATAAGTTTTTTGATTCTACGGTGACCGATGAAAAAATTCGCGATTATTTTAATCAGGCTGTTGCAGCTGCAAAAGAAGTGATGGATCGTGGCGTATGGGCCATTTATAATACTGGTAACAAATTGGATGATTATCGTCAGATGTTTCAGACTACAGATTTATCGGGTAATCCGGAAGTACTTTGGTATAAACAGTATGATGGAGATCAGATTGGTAATAATGTAAACCGTTACTTAAATCAAGGAGGAGGGAGTGTAGGTGTTACGGCTTCATTAGTGGATGATTATCTGACAATTGATGGTAAACCGTTTGTTGGTGATGAGCGGATTGAAGCGAAAAAGGTGTTCGGGAATGAATTGCAGCCGACTTTGCGTGATCCGCGTTTGTCACAGACTGTTTGTATGCCGGGGCAGCAATTACGTCCGGATGACAAGGCTCCTTATTATGTTGTACCGCCATTGATTGGTACTTCATCCTATAATCAGAATATGACTGGTTATTCTTTATTAAAACATGTGCAAATTGATTATACGGGCAGTCTGGATGCCGAGTTCAAGGGAGCCACACCGGCTATTCAGTTCCGTTATGCAGATATCCTGCTGAATTATGCAGAAGCTCTGGCTGAACTGGATGGTGTGGGGAATGCGCAGAAAATTATTGATGCCTTGCAACCTTTACGTGACCGTGTAGGTATGCCTCCGGTGGATTTTGACAGGGAGTATAATCAGGAAGCTGATTATGGTTTCCGCAATCTTGATAAGTATATTCAGGCTGTACGTCGTGAACGCCGGGTTGAAAAAGCCTGTGAAGGACGCCGTCAGGAAGATATCATGCGCTGGGCTGCTGCGGACGAATTAATAGTGGGCAAATGGCCGAAAGGTGCGCTCTTTGTGGGAAGTAATCTTGAGAACCATCCTGTATATGGTGATAAGTTAATTTATGATCAAGCTTCGGGAAATAATCTTTTCCTGACAGGCAAGCCCGGGGATCCGTTGCGCTATATTATACCTACGAATCCCGCAGGATATGAATCGGGTTGGAAATTTAATGTCAACCGTGACTATCTGTTACCCATTCAGACACGTATGTTAGGAGATTTGACCGGTGGTATGTGGGAACAAAATCCCGGATGGTAGGAATTATGTTAATAAAAAAAGATATGAGTAGAGTAACACCTGTGTTATTATATTCTTTGACGGGAGCAGTGGTGTTGTCATCGCTGTCTTCCTGCAAAGAAAAGAAATCTGAAGAGGTAAAAAAAACGATGAATGTAGTCTATATCATGTGTGACGACCATTCTTATCAGACGATCAGTGCCTATGACCAACGTTATATGCAGACGCCCAATATTGACCGGATAGCCAGTGAGGGTGTCCGTTTCACAAATAGTTTTGTGGCAAACTCCCTGAGTGGCCCCAGCCGTGCCTGTATGCTGACCGGTAAACATAGTCATGCCAATGGATTTACGGATAATACCACCACATTTGACGGTAACCAGCAGACTTTCCCGAAACTGCTTCAGGCTAATGGCTATCAGACTGCTATGATCGGTAAATGGCATCTGGTATCTGAACCTACCGGATTTAATTATTGGGACATCCTGATAGGACAAGGGGATTATTATAATCCGAAATTTATTAAAAATGGTGAACGGGTACAACGGGAAGGCTATGCTACCAATATTGTGACAGATTTGGCAATAAATTGGATGGACAGCATCCGGGACAAGAGTAAACCATTCTGTCTTTTTATTCATCATAAGGCGCCTCATCGTACCTGGATGCCTGATCTTTGTGACCTTGACTTGTATGATGATGTAACTTATCCGATGCCAGAGAACTTCTATGATAAATATGAAGGCAGAATTCCTGCATCCAAGCAGGAAATGAGCATTATAAAGGATATGGATTTGGTGTATGACCTGAAGATGGCGGACAAGGAGAATGAGATCCATACCACAACGGGACTGGAAGAAGCGGGCAGAAATATGTATAATGCTCTGAATCCGGAACAGAAGGCTGTTTGGGACAAGCATTATGATCCTATCATTGCCAAATTCAAACAGGATAAGTTAACGGGTAAGGCTTTGGCTGAGTGGAAATATCAGCAATATATGCATGATTATATGCGGGTTATCCATTCCATAGACCGTAATGTGGGGCGTGTTTTGAAGTATTTGGAAGAGAACGGATTGATGGAAAATACGATGATTGTCTATACTTCCGACCAGGGATTCTATATGGGAGAACATGGTTGGTTTGACAAGCGTTTCATGTACGAAGAGTCTTTCCGTACCCCCTTGCTGGTCCGTTTGCCGGGAGGAAAGAAAGGTGATGTTGATGAGATGGTGCAAAATATTGATTATGGTCCTACTATATTGGACCTTGCAGGGGTGGAGGTACCGGCAGATATGCATGGAGTTTCTTTCTTGCCTTTGCTGAAGGGGGAGAAAGTGCCTGACTGGCGTAAATCATTGTATTATCATTTTTATGAATACCCGGCTGAACATGCTGTCCGCCGCCATTATGGTGTACGTACAGAACGTTATAAATTGATGCATTTTTATAATGACATAGACTGTTGGGAACTATATGATTTACAGGAAGATCCTATGGAGATGCATAATATCTACGGACAACCTGGAACGGAAGAGTTGGTTAAAGAATTGAAGACGGAATTATTACGTCTCCAAGTTCAGTATGATGACCCTATTCGTAACATTTACAAGGATTGACAACCTAATCTGACCTAAATTTAACATAGCATGAAGTATTCCCGGTCTTTCTGTTTTCAAGAAGGTCGGGAATCTTTTTTTCTATAATCGGACGGACTCATTCCCATTGCATTTTTGAATACAGTGCTGAAATTGCGTGAATGCTTGAATCCTGACTGTTCTGCTACTTCGCTTATGGATAGTGTGGTGGCATCTAGTAATTTACGGGCATATTCCAAACGGCATTTTATGATGTATTCACTGATGCCTATATCCATCATTCCTTTAGTCTTGTTGTAGAGTGACGCACGGCTCATTCCCATTTGCTTTGCTATGAAATTGACATCCATATCCACATTGCTGATATTTTCATTGACAATGCGGCTGAATTGAAGCATCAGCTGCTCATTGATGTGATTCAGATTTTCTTGTTTGGGTATAGGGATATCTATGGTGGCATAGTGCTTTTTCACGATGTTGTGATTATGCATGATATTCTGTATCTGGATAGAAAGTAAATCCATGTCAAACGGTTTGGTTATATAGGCTTCTGCTCCTGTTTTGTATCCTTCTTCTATACTGGCGTCATCGACACAGGAAGTAAGCAGTATCACAGGCATATAGTTTAAGTCTGGTTTTTGTTTGATATAGCGGCATAGTTCAAATCCGTTCATGCGGGGCATTTTGACATCACTTAATACAATTTGGGGGCGTTGTGACGTAAGGATAGGAAGAGCTTCCATGCCATCATGAGCTTCATACACTTCTTCAAACAGAACTTGTAGGTTGCAAATCAGGTAATTACATAAGTCGCGATCATCTTCCACTATTAGAATAGAATGAAATTTCTCTATGTTGTCTTGTTGAGGTTGTTTGTAATCGATGTCGGCTGATAGATGCAATGCATCATTCAAATAGGTTTGAGGTGTAGATTGAATGTCGGCGGCTTCCTGTCTATACGGTAATGTGAAAAAGAAAGTCGCTCCTTTGGTTTCATTATTTTGGGCTCCGATGATGCCTCCGTGCATTTCTACCAGTTGTTTGGCGTATGACAAGCCGATTCCGTTACCTTGAAAGCTATGTTTACCCTGATAGAAGCGAGTGAATAAATTGGCTATATCTTCTTCTTGAAGACCTATTCCCTCATCTTTTATAGTTACCCGTACACGGCTTCCATTACCTTCGAGGTAAGTGGAAACAGTGACAGTAGAATTTTCTTCGCTGAATTTATAGGCATTTGTCAATAGGTTGTTAACGACGATTTCACATTGACTGCAGTCAAAATACATAGTTTCTATGGTAGTGTCAGGAGTAAATGCCAATGAGATATTACGTAACGAAAGTTCATCCTTGAAATCATTTAGGATACTTTGCAACCATTCGTTGAAGGGCGTGGAAGACATGCGCAGGATATTTTTCTCTACTTCCATCTTGCGCATATTCAGAATCATGTCAATGATGTTTTTCATTTGTCGTGCTTGCTTGAACGCACCATATAGTTTGCCACGGAGTTCATAGGGGATTTGTTTGCTGTTTGTAAGTTGTTTCAACGGTGTATAAATCAAGGTTAAAGGGGTACGCAGTTCATGGTTGATATTGATCAAAGCTTTCACTTTTTCCTTGTAGATGGTACGTTCCTGTTCCTTGTATTTCCGTTTCAGTTGACGGTCGTGAGCTTTTATGGTATAGATAATGAAAAGAATGATGATGACCGCACATAATAGGATGAACCAGGATTGTTGCCACCACGGAGGAAGGACAGTGAATTTTAGCAAAGTGAATTCAGGGCTCCAGCTACCATCGTTCTGTGTACATTGAACCGTTATTTTATAGTCGCCCGGAGAAATGGTATGTAAAACAAGATGGGGACGGGATGTTTCTGTGTATTCTGTGTTCAGCCCTTTTATGCGGAACCGGTAGATGCGCTTGTGAAATACATTTCCCCCTTCCAGTTGTGTATGTATTTTTAGGGAGGAGAAATTATAAGGAATTTCCATAGTTGATCGGGGGATGAAGTGAACTGTTGTGCCGTTCAATGCTATTTCTTGCAACTTAAGTGTGATGGGAGGTGGAGCCGAAGCTGGTTTTAAAGCTTTGTTGATTCGTACCAATCCCTCGGAGCCACCCATGTATATGTTGCCGTCACTTGCCACCAATGCAGGTTTGGCTAAAAAGTCGTTAGGTAATATGCCGTCCATCTCATTGTAGATGACAAAATGATTTTTATGTGGATTATAAGCGTATATGATTCCCAATGACCCCATCCATACGATGCCTTCATGGTCAATGACTAAAGAAGTGATTACGTCATTTCCATCGGGTAGCTTTAATGGCTCTTTACGGTTTGAGGGCAGGTGAATTCTGGTGACTCCATTAGGTTCGGCTATCCATAGAGTCCCTAAAGAATCAATGCTTGCAGCTAATATCTGGTTATTTCTCTCATAAGCTATGGTTTCGTATTCGTTTTTCTCTTTGTTGTATTGGAATACATTGTTTCGGTCATGAAAAAATGGATAAGTACGGTATTTTCCAATATAGATCCAAGAATATTGTAATTGTTTGTTCTTGAAGTGGATGGGAATAAGTTGTTGGCTTCCGGGAATATATCGGTAAAAAGCATTACCGTATAGTTCTATTTCGTTCCGATCATTAACTCGTATATTGGTGGGTGCACTGGAGCTTGCCAGCTTTGCTTCTGCATCTTTGTCCGGAAGAGAGAAGTGCTGGTAGTTTCCTGTCTTTTTATTGAAGCGGAAGATTCCTTTTGAAAAACTGGATGCTAGCAGTTCGGTTTCGGATAAAGGGCAAATGGATACTATTTTTTCTCCCAATGTTTGCGGATAGTGGGTAAAACGTTCCGTTTGCGGGTCAAAGCAGTTGATACCGCCTCCGTCCGTACCAATCCAGATCCGTCCGTCTTTATCTTCCCATAGGCATAAGGGGCATTTGTCGGACAAGCCTGAGGCTGGGTTTTGTGCAGCTTTGGTATAGGTAGTGATAAAACCTTTTTCTGCTCCTAGTACGCCTTCCCGCACCATACCTATCCACATGTGGTTGTTGCTGTGACATAGGCATGTGACTGAATTGGCAGGGAATTGCCGGTTTTCTTTGTTTGATAAGATTTGGATATCATGAGTGTCCGGATAGATTATATTCACTCCGCCGCCATCTGTTGCCAGCCAAATGGCTTTATCCCACTCTGTTATATCAAGAACGATATCGTTGCTCAAGTTTGAATTACGGGTATTATAGGAGGTCAGCAGTTGTCCATCCTGATTATAACATTTTACTCCTTGCCCGTAGAAGGAGACCCAGTAACGTCCGGAGGAATCCTTATATAGATCGTATGCATTGGATGATTCACCGAATGGAGAATCAGTTATTTCTCCTGTATGTTTATTTAATAGCTTTATTTCCCATGCATTGTTTATTATCAGGTAATGAGTGGAGTCGAAAGGCTCCATCTTGATAATATGGATTCCTGTTGTTTTTAAAGGGATTGCTTTGGAATGTTTTAATTCTTTTTCATATACAAGCAATGTGTCGGTTACAGGTATCAGCAGCTTGCTTCCTTCAGTTGTTATAATGGAAGCTTTTACCGGCTGATTATGTCGCAGAAAAATTTGCAGGGAATCTTTCTCATATTCATAATAACTGATTCCTTGTGAGGTGATCGCCCATATCCGTTCTTCATTATCTCCGAAAATATCGTTGATGTAATGGCTGTTTTTACGTAATAAATACGGTAGATTATATTTCTTGATTTTTTCTCCATTGAAACGATATATTCCTTGAGTGGTTCCGACCCATAATGAACCGTTTTTGTCATCGTATAGGGATATAATAGAGGTTGGAAGTCCTTCTTTAATAGAAAGTTGTTTAAAATGATAATAAGGACGGTTGATGGAATAAGTCTTTATGATAAAACAACATAGAACCAGGATTACATAGACGGTTTTTCTCATTCAGATAAGGTCTTAAAACAAATATTTGTACAAATATAAGAAATAGGTTTTGAAATTCAAAGCGAAAAGAGGATATTGATAACCGAATGGCTGTGATATTATATATAATTTGTCATTCTGAACAGATGTAAAAGATAACATAGTGTTCAGAATGACAAAATAGATTGAAAAATGAGGGGGATTTGTCTGACTGTTTTTTTGTCCTTATAAGGGGATTTTTTTCAGTTTTTCATTCTCAACCATTACTTTATATGTCTTTCCTTTAGTTGTCTTAAAGGTAAAAGTCAGGTTACCATATCTCAGATTGCAGGGCTCACCGGCTTTGGACAGAATGACGGCTTCTTTTAATTTTCCATCCTGCCAGATAATGTCAATTTCAAAGTTACCTTTGGCACACAGCCCCTTGACAGAACCTTCTTTCCATGCGTCTGGCAAGGCTGGGAGTAATTGGATGAATCCCATGTGACTTTGCAACAACATTTCTGTGATACCGGCAGTTCCGCCAAAGTTACCGTCAATCTGGAAAGGCGGATGGGTATCCCATAAGTTGTCCAAAGTTCCATTTTTTAGTAAGTTGCCAAATAGTTTGTAGGCGTGGTTGCCGTCTTGCAGACGTGCCCATTGATTCAGTTTCCATCCCATGCTCCAGCCGGTAGCTCCGTCACCGCGGTGTTCTAAAACAACTTTGGCGGCATTGGTTAATTCGGGAGTAGTAATTGGTGAAAGGGTGTGGCCCGGATGCAGTCCGAATAAATGGTTGACGTGACGATGCTCGTCTGTGGGATCGTCTATGTCTGTTGACCATTCCATTAACTGACCATAACGTCCTATTTGATAGGGTACAAGATGTTTCAGTACATATTGCCATTGTTTACGGTCTTTGGAATCGACACCCAGTGCTTTGCTGGCATCAATGGCGTTGAGTAATATTTCGCGGATTACAGCATGTACAAAAGTAGCTCCTTGGTCTACAGGTCCATGCTCGGGAGAAGTGGAAGGAGCAGCAGTGTAGGTCCCGTCCGGTTTATGCCATAAATAGTCTACAGCAAAGTTGGCACTGCTCTTGATAAGATCATAGCCTACTTCTTTCAGGAATTTTTTGTCTCGGGTGTAATCATAATATTCCCAAATGTGAGTTGCCAGCCAGGGACCTGCCATCGGGTTAAAGTTCCAGGACATATTTTCATCGGTCAAAGGGGAAGTAAATCCGAAAATGTTTCCGGATATGGAGGCTGTCCATCCGCGTGCGCCGAAATAGGCTTGGGCTGTTTTTTCTCCCGGCTTTACCAAGGTACGGATGAAGTCTATCAAAGGCCATACACATTCGTTCAGATTGGTGGAGCAAGCAGGCCAGTAGTTCATCTGGATATTGATATTATTATGGTAATCTACATGCCATGGGCCATCTACCCCGTTGGCCCACATTCCTTGCAGGTTGGCCGGGAGATTGCCGGGGCGTGAACTGGCAATTAATAAGTATCGTCCGAACTGATAATAGATTTCTTCCAGCCGGTAGTCCGGATTTCCTTTGCGATAGCGTGCCAGACGTTGATGGGTGGGAAGATCTGTAACGGCAGGATATTGCAAGGTCATAGGAGCATGAGGGTTCAGTTGTAGTTTGACTCTGCCAAACAGTTGGGTATAGTCCGTTTTGTGTCGCTCGCATAATTCGTTGTAATTTTTGGCAGCGGCAGCGTCTAGCATGGCCAGGGTTGTTTGGTCCGGATCAGGACCGACATACGTCTTGGGGTCTTTGAAGTCTGGATTGAAGTTGAGTTTATAATCGGTATCTGCGGTCAGCAGAAAAATGACTTCATCCGCATTGCGGACAATGAATTTGCCATCAGTCGTGTTCAGGCTTCCTCCTTTGTTTATGGCTTGTATGCGGAGAGCAAATTTCATTTGGTTGTTTTTGAGGCGACCGGTATAGAGCAAACGATTGGGACCGTCTGTTTTGATATCACCTATGGCTTCAGGGTTGCTGCCATAGCTGAATATCAGGTTTTGCATGCCGGGACGGTCGGCTGTGAACTTCAGTACCATCACGCTGTCGGGGTAGGAAACGAAGTATTTACGCTCGTAGTTCACTTCATCTTTGCGAAAACTGACTATTGCCATGGCCGAGTCAAGAGACAGGATGCGTTTATAATCGGTCATACCGATTTCACTTAAACCGGTTTCGATGTAAGCTTCTCCCAATGTAGTAAAGGAGCCGAAGCGAAAAGGTGTTTCACGGCTTGGCTCATAATCGGCCAGTCCGTTGAAGTTTTTGCAGGTAAGTTCTTCTGCTTTTTTCTGGTTACCGTCTGTGAATGCTTGGCGGATTTCGGGTAACAGGTGTGCCGACTCTTTATTTACGTTCCAATAATAAGCTGCTCCCTTTTCTGTGTTCGGTCCTCCGCGCCATAGTGTCTTTTCGTTTAAAGTGATTCGTTCTGCTGCTATAGATCCCATAACATTGCCTCCCAAACTGCCGTTTCCTATGGGGAGTGAGTTGTTTTCCCATGCTTTGTCTGTTGCAGGAGAATACCAGGAAGCGCGTCCGTCCAAATTATTAGGGGTATCAAACCAGATGCTCAGTCCTTTGGTGTAATCTGTACTCTGTGCTTGTAAGGAAGCTGCGAATAAGCTTCCTAAAATGCATAGTTGAAGTTTCTTCATAAATTAATGATATTAGTTAAAGGTATTTCTACAAAAATACAATTAGATTTTTATTTGTGAGAAATGTAATGTTTGAAATTTAGGGTGATTTCCTGTTTTTATAGGTATATCAAGGTTGAAAGATAATTTTCATCGAACATTTCATTGGCGATATCCCACAGATGTTCTGCTGTCAGCATTTCTATCCGTTTGAATACTTCTTCCGAACCTTCAAATTTACCATAGTGCAAGAACGTTTTTCCCATATCCAATGCATTGTTCTCAAAATTGTCTCCGGCAACTCCTATTTGTCCGATGATCTGTTTTTTTGCTGCACTCAGTTGTGAGGAACTTAGTTTGCTGTCACGCAGTTTTTTCAATTCTTTATGAACTAGTCCGATGCAACGGTCTGCATCTTCCGGATCAGTTCCGAAATAGATGCAGAACACTCCTGTGTCTGTGTATGAAGTCAGATTGGCTTCTACGTTATAGACCAGCCCCCGGCGTTCGCGCAAGGAAACGTTCAGCCGGCTGTTCATACCGGGTCCTCCCAGCAGATTGTTCAGCAGGTAAAGTCCGGTTCGTTTTTCATTATATGCATTATATCCCCGGCTACCTATCATTACATGGGCTTGATGTGTTTCTTTATTCAGTGTCAATGTCTTAGGAATATAGAGAAAAGGTTCTGTCCGTTGGCGTTCGGTAATGGAAAAAGGGATGTCGGCTGTCACTTTCTCTATGGTGCGTATCACTTTCTTAAAGTCTATATTGCCTTGAATGAAAAAGATCATATTGGTAGCTTTGTAAAAACGGGAAGTAAAATTCAAGGCGTGTTCACTTTTGAAACTACGCAATAAGTCCGGTTTGCCCAAAATATTCCTTCCCAAAGGATGATTGGGAAAAATCAATTCCTCAAAATCATCAAAAATCAGTTCTGACGGACTGTCTTCATAACTTTGTATTTCATCAATAATCACTTCCACTTCTTTGTCAATCTCATGTTGTGGGAAGGTGCTGTGAAATACAATATCTGCCAGCAGTTCTGCTGCCCGTGAGAAGTGTTCTACCAGAAAAGCACTGTATATCACTGTTTCTTCCTTATTCGTATATGCATTTAAATCTCCGCCTACATTTTCCATGCGGTTCAGGATGTGCCATGCATGTCTTTTTTGTGTTCCTTTAAAGATAAGGTGTTCCACGAAATGGGCCATTCCCTGTTCCTGTTCGTTTTCATCACGGGTTCCGGCATCGACGGCAAAGCCGCAATAGGCTACATTAGACTGATTGGGAGCGTGAATAATGCGCAGCCCGTTAGGCAAGGTGAAAGTATTGTATGACATTGTTTTTTGCTTCAAATAAGTTTCGGTTGGCAAAAATACAACAAAAGTTATTGCCGTTCTTCAAAAAATGCAGATATTTGTATTTACTAACAGAAAACAAGATGATGGATAAAATTGCTATTTTCTGTTCCGCATCCGAGAATATAGAGCCTGTGTTTTTTGAAAAAGCACGTGAGTTGGGCGTTTGGATGGGACAAAACAAGAAGACGTTAGTGTATGGAGGTGCTAATATCGGATTGATGGAATGTATTGCCAAGGCAGCCAAAGACAACGGCTCGATGATAATGGGAGTTATTCCGACCAAGCTGGAAGAACGTGGACGAGCCAGCGATTTGGTGGATGTGACTTTCCGTACAGATAATTTGAGTGACCGTAAAGATGTGATGTTGAATGAATCGGATGTAGTGATAGCTTTGCCGGGAGGAGTGGGTACACTGGATGAGGTTTTTCATGTAATGGCGGCCGCTACGCTGGACTATCATCGTAAAAAAGTAATTTTTTATAATATAAATGGCTTTTGGAATGGCATTATCGACTTTTTGGCCGGATTGGAGAGGCAGCATTTTGCCCATCATCCGTTGAACAGTTATTTTGCTGTTGCCAATGACTTGAGAGAACTAACCGAACTACTTAAATAATATTCATGTAACCTATTATGATGACATCTATACACGAATTGTTGCAGAAAGAGGCTCAGGCTGTTTTGAATATTCCTATAACTGATGCTTATGAGAAAGCAGTGGAATTGATTGTTGAGCAAATACACCGTAAAAAAGGAAAGCTGGTGACTACCGGTATGGGTAAGGCCGGACAGATAGCTATGAATATAGCTACGACTTTTTGCTCTACAGGTATTCCGGCAGTGTTTTTACATCCCAGCGAAGCTCAACATGGGGATTTGGGGATTTTGCAGGAGAATGATTTGCTGCTTCTGATTTCTAATTCAGGAAAAACCCGTGAAATTGTGGAACTGACACAACTTGCACATAATTTGAACCCAAATTTGAAATATATTGTTATTACCGGAAATGCGGATAGTCCATTGGCCCGGGAGTCTGATATTTGTTTATGCACCGGGCATCCTGATGAAGTGTGTGCTTTGGGTATGACCCCCACAACTTCAACTACAGTTATGACCGTGATAGGTGATATTTTGGTAGTGGAAACCATGAAAAAGACCGGTTTTACCATCGAAGAGTATAGCAAACGCCATCATGGAGGGTACTTAGGTGAGCGTTCACGCGAGTTAAGTAAGTAAAATAAAATAGAACCGGAACGCAAAGGACACAAATAATACAAATAGCATTTTATTAAAGGATTTGTGTCATTTGTGTTCCGGTTTTATGTATATAAATCGTAAATATAAAAATGAGAAAAGTAATAGGTATAGGTGAAACCATTCTGGATATTCTTTTTAAAGATAGCCAACCTACGGCAGCTGTTCCCGGTGGCTCGGTTTTCAATGGAATTATTTCATTGGGGCGTTTGGGAGTCAATGTAACTTTTATCAGTGAAACGGGAAATGACAAAGTGGGTGATATCATTCTGAAGTTTATGCGAGAGAATGGAGTAAGCACAGATCATGTGAACGTGTTTCCTGAAGGAAAGTCACCTGTGTCTTTAGCTTTTCTGAATGAACAGAATGATGCTGAATATCTTTTTTATAAAGATTATCCACGGTTGAGGCTGGATGTGACAATGCCTGAAATACATCGGGATGACATTGTGATGATCGGCTCTTATTATGCTGTAACGCCTCAATTGCGTGATAAGGTGAAAGAACTGTTGGATAAAGCTCGTGAAAAAGGGGCTATCATTTATTATGACGTGAATTTCCGCAGTACTCACAAGAACGAGGCGATAAAGCTGCTTCCTGTTATTCTTGAGAATTTTGAATATGCTGATATCATTCGCGGCTCCGTTGAGGATTTTGAGAATATGTTTGGTTTGACAGATGCGGATAAGGTTTATAAAAGTAAGATTGAATTTTATTGTCCGCATTTTATTTGCACGCACGGTGGAAGAGGAATTCGCCTGTATACAAAGAATATAAAAAAGCATTATGAAGTGGATCCTTTGCAGACTGTCAGTACGGTGGGAGCCGGAGATAATTTTAACGCCGGAGTAGTTTTCGGATTGCTAAAATATCGTATCCGCCGGGATGATTTGGATGAACTGTCGGAAGATGACTGGGACCATGTGATTCGTTGTGGAAAGGATTTCAGTGCCGATGTTTGTATGAGTTTGAATAATTCGATTTCAAAAGAGTTTGCTGCCGGTTACAGATAAATCGGATAGCTCTCATTGTTTTAAACTCTTTTATTATGTATGAGAACCTTTAAATTAATAGCAGGTCTTTCCTTTTTGCTGCTGGTGGTTGCCTGTCAGGACAAAAAGCGGTCTTCGCAGATTGAGGTAGCGGAGAATGAATCGAAATATGTGGTTTTGGCATATGTCACCTCATGGGGAGAAAGTACGCCTGATCCGGCATGTTTGACTCATATTAATTATGCGTTCGGGCATGTTACAGATAATTTCAAAGGAATACGTATAGATAATGAACCACGTTTGCAAATGGTAGTGGGGCTGCGTGAAAAAAAACCGTCTTTGAAAGTTTTGCTGTCCGTAGGCGGGTGGGGAAGCAGTCGGTTTAGTGAGATGGCACAGACAGATAGTACACGTATGGCGTTTGCCGCAGATTGTAAACGGGTGATAGACCAGTTTGATTTGGACGGAATTGATATAGATTGGGAATATCCCGGTATAGGAACTGCCGGTGTATCTTTTTCGCCGGAAGATACTGATAACTTTTCTTTGTTGATGAAGGATATACGCCATGCTATCGGTAAAGACAAACTGCTGACCATTGCTACACAGGCAGGTGCCAAATATTACAACTTAAAGGCTGTCGAACCTTATGTGGATTATGTCAATATCATGACATACGATATGGAGGAATCTCCTAATCACCATTCGGCCTTGTACCGTTCGGAAATGACTGAGGAATGGTCTTGCGAGGATGCGGTTGCCGCCCATGTTGCCGCAGGTTTTCCTGTCGGACGCTTGGTATTGGGTATTCCGTTCTATGGGCATGGGACTAATGAAGCTCCGGAATTATTGGATTATCGTCATATTATCGCTTTGGATTCTTTACAGAGTTGTTGGGATAGTGCGGCACAAGTTCCTTATATGATAAATTCGCAAGGACATGTGGTCGTTAATTATGAGAATGCCCAGTCCATCGCATTCAAGTGCCAGTTCCTGCATCAGAAAGGGATGCTGGGGGCTATGTACTGGGACTATGATAGCGATGATGAAAAGGGTACATTACGCCATGCTGTCTATCAAGGTGTAATGAATCCTTGATTCTTTCAGTTTATTTTTTCTTATCTGCATATTTTCTGTAAAGAGGATAAGCCGCTTGCAGTATTTTGTTTTTTAATAAAGGCGGATAGTCGGGATAAACCGATAAAAAAGCTTCTACTTCTTTGTAGGCCGCTTCGCTATCGTGATTCCTTAATAAAGCCCCGACCCAATTGCGAGGGAAAAAGATATCTCCGGTGCGTTGAACTTCTGTCAGTTTTTCCAATGCCGGACGGATATATTTCACCGCATAATCTTGTCTTGTAGGATGATTCAGATAGCTTAAGGTTGTAGCTGCCCAAGGCTCAATCCTTCTGTTTTCCGCTTGCAATAAAGATCGGAATAAACTGTCCAATTTTAAAGTATCGGCAGTCATCGCACGTGATATGAAATCGAATTGGCGTAGACGGTCCGGATTGTGGATGCGTTGGCGTTGTGTCTGAAGTATTTCTTTTCCTTGCTCAGGTATGCGCAAGGCCAGTTCGTAGGCCAATGTAGTGTAATCTCTTTCATTTAATTGTTGGACTCTTTCGGTTTCCCATAAGGAATAGAGGCACTGAATCATAGTCGGACTTGCTGCTTCTGTAATCAGAAGGCGTAATAACTGGATGCGACAAGAAGGAATCGGATGAGAATGGCTGAGTTTATAAAGCTCATTTTCTATTTTATCACGTTCTGCCGAAGATATCTCTTGCAGAGGAGAGGACAGGTAATTGGTTAATGTTGAAGCTATCAACGGGTTCTTTTCACAATGTATTCCGTTGAGTAATGCATTCATCCATGCAGTATTCGGAATTCCTTTTGCTTGATAATTTTCATGCATCATCATTAAAACTGCCTGTCGGGTTGTTTCATTGTCTATTTCTTGCCAATGTTCCAGCAGCCAATGGAGACTGTTGTTGTCAGGAACAAACAAACCATATCCTCTCCCGTCCGTATTGGGCAGAATACGGGTGGGGGTAAAGGGTAACATAATACGGCATAAGCTGTCTGTCAGACTGGCTTCTATCGTTGTGTCCCTTGTTCCGCAAAGGGTGATATTGAATTTTTGAGGCCAGTTTAATCCTCTTTGATATGGATCTTGCTGATGTATGGTCAACTGTTTGTCTGATATTTCGAATTTGATTATCGGCATTCCTTTTTGGTTTACCCATACATCGCTGAAAGCGGCTAGATCTTGCTCTGTTTTACTGTCTAGAATTTGTATCAAGTCATCCCAAGTAGCGTTGGCGTAAGCGTAAGTTTTTAAATATTCTTGAATCCCTTCCCGAAATGCTTCTTTTCCCATTGATTCCACCAGTTTTACCATCATGACAGGAGCTTTGTTATAAATGATCTGTCCATAAATTAATCCTGCATTTTGAAGGTTATCTAGCGGTTGCCGGATAGCAGTGGTTCCGGGTGTACGGTCTTCTGACAAGGATGCGGCTGTATAAGTCTTCATCCAATTCAGCTGGTGATTGACTTGCGGGAATAATGGTTCGGTAATCAGAGCTGCAAAATAATTGGCGAATACCTCTTTAGTCCAGACATCATCAAACCAGTTCATCGTTACTAAATCTCCGAACCACATGTGGGCGGTTTCGTGGGCGATTAATTGGGTTCGGCGAAGTTCTTCATCCGGAGTGGGATTTTCGCTTAGGAACATTTGCGTGTCATTATATAAGGTGGCGCCTGTGTGCTCCATACCTCCATATTGGAATCCCGGCAAGATAATAAAATCGTATTTGGCAAAAGGATAGGGAACATTGGTATATTCTTCCAGCCAGTTCAGCGAAGCGGTCACTTGTTTGAAGATGGTATCTAATTGAGCTACTTTTTTAGAATCTGTTTCGCGGTAATATGCTGAGATTTTCCGGTTACCTTCTATATATTCTTGATGTTCTAATTTACCGGTGACAAAGGAAAAAAGATAAGTGCTTAATGGTTCAGTTGGGGCAAAAGTTACTGTTTTGCAGTTGCCTTTTGTTTCTTCTTTAGTAATATAGGTATTGGAAACAGCTTTCCATTCTGTTGGTATATCCAGTCGTAAGGAAAATGTGGCTTTCAGATTCGGCTGTTCGAAACAAGGGAATAAGGTACGGGCACGGTCTGGCACTAATAGCGTATACAGAAATTCATCATTTCTGTTTAGCGACTGGTTTCCGGCAATAAATTTGATCGTGATATTATTTTTTCCTTCTACTATGTTTTTTTCAGGTAGGATGATGTGAAGGTGTGTCGTAATACACGATGCGCCTTCTTTTTTTTCATTGACTATAAAAATCGACTCATTTTTTTAAGCTGC
>NZ_JBDFXP010000045.1:0-38504 GCF_040911965.1 Phocaeicola sp. RTP21359st1_B8_RTP21360_211022 | reverse complement strand
TTTAACTCCATAAGCTATGAATTTGGAAACAAAGATAACAATTTATAAATTTACCCCTCAGCTTTTTACATTGACCCCTTGGAATCAGTTGTAAGTTTTAGATGGAGAAGTATGAGAAAGTGATGGCAGCATCCTTTTTCAACACATAAAACAAGGAGCTGCCACCACCCCTAAATCTTTTTATCCATCAGTGTTTCCGATAAAAGGTGGTAGCAGTGGCAGCAGATTTTAAAAACTCTATTGTGGAACTTTCCGGCAAATACAGTCTGTCAGATGATCGTTGATAAAACCTGAAGCTTGCAAATGGGCGTAGCAAATTGTAGTTCCGAAGAACTTGAAACCTCGTTTTTTCATATCTTTACTCATGGCATCGGATTCGGGGGAGGATACCGGAATCTCGCTCAATGACCGGAATGTGTTGATAATCGGCTTTTTGTCGGGAAAGAATGACAGGGTATAATTATAAAAACTGCCGAATTCCTTTTGTACGGCAAGGAATAGTTTCGCATTCGTGATTGTCGATTTGATTTTCAGACGGTTTTTTACAATTCCTTCAAATTGCATTAGCCGCTCAACGTCTTCATCGGTCATTTGTGCTACCAGCTCGGCATCAAAATTATAGAAAGCTTTACGATACCCCTCTCTTTTTCTAAGAATCGTTATCCAGCTTAGTCCTGCTTGGGCACTTTCCAATACAAGAAACTCAAACAGCGTCTTGTCATCGGTAACTAACTTTCCCCACTCTTGGTCATGGTATTTCACATACAATTCGTCTGTTCCGCACCAACCGCAACGTCCGTTTGTTATATCTTGCATAATTCTAATATTTGTGATATAGAACAAATGTAGTGGATTCATGGCATTATGCCAAATTTAAAAGGACTATTTTGTGGCATAAATACCTATAAAAAGTTATTGCATAGTATATATATTCCGTAAAATGGGGGAAAAGATTACCTATATCAGGTGATTGTTTCCTCTTTTCTTTTTACGGACCTTTGCATTCTCAAAAATTAAGAATTTAGAATTATAGGTATTCATGGTAAAAAGACAGTTACAAAGGATCAGTTTAGGCTCTCTTTTTTTTATAATCGGAGCGATATCTATTTTTGCACAACCTAAGACAATGGTATCCGGTAAAGTGATATCCAAAGAAAAACAGGAAGTCGTAGATTTTGCAACCGTATATTTGAAGGGTACAACTTATGGCTGTACAACGAATGAAGAAGGTATCTATCATCTTCATGCACCGGCAGGGAAATACACGCTGGTTGTTTCGGCTATAGGATATAAGACTATAGAAAAGCCTGTAACTTTAGTTCATGGTGAAAGAATTAAGATGAATGTAATGATTGACCCGTCAGTGACTGAGTTGGGTGAAGTGGTAGTGGTGTCTAACGGGGTTTCCCGTGTGAAACGTTCCGCATTCAATGCGATAGCTGTAGATACAAAAGAATTCCAGAATTCTACCAAGAATCTGAGTGATGCTTTGGCTAAAGCTCCGGGGATGAAACTCCGTGAGTCGGGGGGTGTAGGTTCGGATATGCAATTGATGTTGGATGGTTTCAGTGGCAAACATGTGAAGATATTTATTGACGGTGTACCTCAGGAGGGAGTAGGGAGCTCTTTTGGTTTGAATAATATTCCTGTGAATTTTGCAGATAGGATTGAAGTGTATAAAGGGGTGGTTCCTGTAGGATTTGGCACGGATGCTATAGGTGGTGTTATCAATATTGTAACCAATAAGAAGAAACGTAATTGGTTTTTGGATGGCTCCTATTCATACGGGTCGTTCAATACGCATAAATCGTATGTGAATTTCGGACAAACTTTCAAAAACGGCTTTACTTATGAAATAAATGCTTTTCAAAACTATTCGGATAATGATTATCAGGTGGACGCACCGGTAGAGGACTTTGAAACCGGAAGAATTGATAAAGATAAAAGGGTACGTGTGAAGCGCTTTAATGATACCTATCATAATGAGGCGGTTATAGGTAAGATGGGTATTGTGGATAAGAAATGGGCAGACAGATTGATGTTGGGCTTTACTTATTCACACATGTATAAGGAGATACAGACCGGAGTACGTCAGGAAATAGTCTATGGGGAAAAACATCGTAAAGGACATTCGTTGATGCCGTCATTGGAATATAGTAAGCGTGGCTTATTCATCAAAGGTCTGGATGTGGCATTGACTGCCAATTATAATAAAAATGCAACGACAAATATAGATACAGCTTCCTATAAGTACAATTGGTTGGGTGATAGAAAATTAATGAACTCACCCGGTGAACAATCCAATCAATATTCACGGGCGGATAATAACAATTGGAATGGAACATTAACCGTTAATTACCGTCTGGCGAAAATACACATGCTGACCTTTAATCATGTGTTGAATACTTTCCGCCGTTCTAACACTTCTTTATTGGCTAAGATGGAATCGGAGGATGCCATAGCTAAAGAAACCCATAAGAATATCTCCGGATTGTCCTATCGGTTGATGCCGTCTGATAATTGGAATCTCTCAGTATTTGGAAAATATTATAGTTTGTATGTGGCAGGTCCTATGGCTACGACTACGAATCAAGATGATTATGTCCGTACTACCCGAAACATGAATTCCATAGGATATGGAGCTGCGGGAACTTATTTCATTCTACCCGGTTTGCAGGCGAAATTGTCATATGAAAAAGCATATCGTCTGCCTACTATTGAAGAAATGTTTGGAGATGAGGATTTGGAAATGGGAGATATCAGTATAAAACCGGAGAGTAGTGACAATTTGAATTTTAATTTGAGCTATAACAGAACATTTGGCAGGCATTCTGTATATATGGAAAGTGGAGTGATTTATCGGAATACAAAAGATTATATTCAGCGTAATATTGCGGATTTGAGTGGTGGTAAATATGCTGCGAAATATATTAATTACGGTAAAGTATTGACGAAAGGATATACTGTTTCTGCTCGTTACGGTTTTGGTAATTGGGTGAGTATAGGAGGTAATTTTACCAAAATGGATGTACGGGACAATATGAAAACATCTATTTCCAGCAGTGCGGAAAATCTGGCTTATAAAGAACGGATGCCGAATCTGCCCTATATGTTTGCTGATTCGGATGTTACTTTTTATTGGCGGGATTTAGGAAGGAAAGGCAATATGTTGACCGTGTCTTATGATAATCAATATCTGCATAGCTTTACTTATTATTCTTCCCGAATAGGCTCAAATAAAGGGGACTATGTGGTACCTGATCAATTCTCACACAATATATCCTTTTCTTATAGTTTGCAAAAAGGACGATATAACGTATCATTGGAATGTCGTAACTTCACAGATGAGAAGTTATATGATAATTTTAGTCTTCAGAAGGCCGGTAGGGCTTTTTATGGTAAACTGCGTGTTTGTTTCGGTAATTAAAGAATTGGAAAAAGGAGTTTATAATTAATTGGATTTAAAATTAAATAGAAGAATAAAATGAAGAAAGATTTCTTTTTGAACGGATTTGCTGCTATTGCCATAGTAGGAATGGCGTTGAGTGCATGTACGGATAATGAGCCGGATTACGGTTCGGGTACCGAGGCTAAAGGTGAGTATGTTATTGCATCGTCGGTCACAGCGTCTGGAAATACAACGAATGTGCTGCTTACTTCTGAAACGTTGGATAAAGGTACTGTTTCTACAGTGAATAATGGTCTTGTGAATGATGGTGCAACTCAATGGGTGTTTTACAAGAATCAATATCTTTATGCGCTGACTTATAATCAAGGGAATGCAGGTACGACCCGTTCTTATAACATGGATTCAAATAATGAAGTAAAGGCTCGTTCGGGGGAGTTTGCCGTAAAGAGATTTACTACTTACGGTATTTATGATAAATATATCATGACCTCGTCTACCGGTGACGGACCCACAGCGTATGCTGATGAGAATGGATATTTACCAAAGATGTTTTTGCTTTCTTATTTGGACGTATCTGCTGAAACATTTACAACGAATGATACTCAAAATAAGGCTTATATGTCCGAAAACTTCTTGGGAAATGGAGAATATGTAACATTGGCCGGCATATTGGAACGAAATAATAAACTGTATAGCGCTGCTATTCCAATGGGGTTAAGTCAATATGGTTCGGCTACTGACGGGGGAAAGTGGATACTTCCCGGCAATGAGGATTTGGTAAAGACAGAAGATGGTGGTTCCAACAGCAGCAGTTATAAAAAAGGTGAATTGCAATGGACGCAATATCCCAATAAATGCTGGGTGGCTATTTTTGATGATGAAACGCTGACAAATAAAAAAATCATAGAAACAGATAAGATCAGTTATGCTTGCGGGCGTTTTAAATCACAGTATTATCAAACGATTTGGGCGGCAGATAATGGTGATATTTATGTATTTTCTCCTAGTTATGCCAAAACAATGGCTGATAAACGGCAACAGACTACCTTGGATGCCGGAGTAGTACGTATAAAGGCTGGAACAGAAGAGTTTGATCCTGATTATTATTATAGTATCGAAGCGCAGACCGGAGGTAAATCTTTCATTCGTTGTTGGCATATTACGGGAGATTATTTCTTGTTGTTGATGTATGATCGTTCCTTGACTGAAACTGGTTTCACAGCTAATCAGTTAGCGATATATAAAGGAGAAACCGGAAAACTGACTTATGTAACTGGTTTGCCTTCTGCCGATTTGATCTCCGGCTTTGGCAATACTCCGTATGTGGAGAATGGATATGCCTATATGGCTGTAACTACAACAGAAGGATATCCGTCTATTTATAAAATAGATCCGGTTGGTGCGGTAGCGACAAAGGGTATTTCTATAGAAGCGACACAAATCAGTGGCGTCGGTAAACTGCAACCTCAGAACTGAGTATTGTAATAATATAATGGGAGTCTGCGGGCAGTATGTGCTTATGCAGACTCTTTTTATGAATCGTATCGAAGATTTTATGAAGAAAATATTTCGCCAAATACATCTTTGGCTTTCTGTTCCTTTCGGGTTAATCATTTCCTTGATTTGCTTCTCGGGAGCCATGTTGGTTTTTGAAAATGAAGTGATGGAACTGGTCAGGCATGAACTTTATTATGTAAAAAAGGTAGAAACAGTTTCACTTCCTGTTGATCGATTATTGGAAGAGGTAGAACTCACGTTGCCCGACAGTGTGTCTGTCACAGGAATCAATGTTTTCTCTGACCCGGAACGTGCTTGGCAGGTGAATTTGTCCAAGCCTCGTCGTGCTTCCGTGTATGTGGATCAATATACTGGTGAGATTAAAGGTAAATATGAACGTCCTGCATTTTTTGTGACTATGTTCAGGCTGCATCGCTGGCTGTTGGACAGTATGAAAGCGGATGGCGGAGCCTTCTGGGGAAAAATGATTGTAGGTGTCAGCACCCTGTTGTTTGTCGTGGTTTTGATATCGGGTATCGTTATCTGGTGGCCTCGTACACGAAAAGCCTTGAAAAATAGTTTAAGAATATCTGTCGGCAGGGGCTTTAGAAGATTTTGGTATGACCTGCATGTTGCAGGTGGTATGTATGCGCTGTTTTTTTTGTTGGCTATGGCCCTTACCGGGCTAACATGGTCTTTTGGATGGTATCGGACAGGTTTCTATAAAGTGTTTGGCGTGGAAGTACAGCAGGGAGGTGCTCATGGTGGGGTGACCCGGCGTGGGGGGAAAGGCGGCGACCAATCCGGAAAGAATGTTTCTCATTCTTCGTCCTATGTTTGTTGGCAACAAGTTTATGAACAATTAGCCCTGAATAATCCCGGCTACAAACAGATAACCTTATCAGATGGGGCAGCAAATGTTTCTTTCAATACCTTCGGTAATCAACGTGCTTCCGACCGTTATAAATTCAATCCTCATACAGGTAAGATTAATGAGGTAGTTTTATATAAAGATGCTGAGAAGGTTGGAAAGATTCGCGGATGGATCTATTCTGTACATGTTGGTAGTTGGGGCGGTATGCTTACCCGTTTACTGACGTTTATAGCAGCTTTGATAGGAGCCACCTTGCCATTGACAGGATACTATTTATGGATAAAACGTATTTGGAGAAAGAAAGTAAGAGTAAGTTGAATATCTTTGTTATAAGATTAGGGGGCGAAAAGAATTTTATCATATGACCTGTTGTCGTGAATGACAGGTCATATGATATTGTTACAGGATTTTTTAGAACCACTTTATCTTTCTGAAAATAACAAAAGCCAACGCAGATAATGTGATGGACGCCAAAATAATAAAACTAAAAGCATGTGGTAATGCATCTACATGTACATCTACATTCATTCCATAGAAACTAGCTATTAATGTGGGTACCATCAGAATGATGGAAATACTGGTCATGCGTTTCATGATGGTGTTCACATTGTTGGATATGATGGAAGCAAATGCGTCCATGGTTCCGGTTAAGATATCACTGTAGATATTAACCGTGTTATATGCTTGTTTTAATTCAATGACTACATCTTCTACCAAATCGCGGTTTTGATAATCTTTTTCCTGGAAGATACTTTGCAATTTACCTACCATCACCTCATTTCCACGAATGGACGTATTGAAATAAACCAATGTTTTTTGTAGTTTCATCAATCTGAGCAGGTCCTCATTACGTATGCTCCTTTCCAATTCTTTTTCTGCGGCAGCTACATCATTGTTTATTTGTTTCAGATATTTCAAGAACCATACGGCAGATGAGTAAATTAACCGTAAAATCAATTCAAATTTATTAGGCACAATGATTCCTTTACGTCGGGTGTGGTCAATAAAATCAGGAATCATTTCAGTGGAGTGATAACACACGGTAACAATGATTTCATTATTTGTAATGATACCGATGGGGATAGTGATATAAGGGATGCTTCCCTGTTGTTGCAGGGGGATTCGGATAATGGTCAGTAGCCAGTTGTCTTCCGTATCCGTTCTCGGACGTTCATCCATATCGGCGATGTCCTCTAAAAAAGCTTCGGGAACTTTTAATTCTTTAGTCAGAAACTCAAAATCACTTTGGTCGGGGCATTCTACATTCACCCAGCAGTTTGGCATCCATTGTGGCTTTTCTACAAAGCCATTCTCACAATAAAGATATTTTCTCATCTTATTGCCTCCTTTCGTTCGTTTATATCCGTTCAGAGGCATTCAGAGTAGTGATTGCCCTGTCGGATCAGTTAATACTATTGCACGTTCGTGGTATTGAATCGTCCATTTTTATTGATTGTTTTTTGTTTTAAGCGGTACAAAAGTACATAAAACCTTTAAAGGACAGACAGAAGTCAGGAGGCTTTTATATTTTTTTTAAGAATATCACCGGAAAGCAATCAGTGCCGGAGCAATGATGGTTTTGTCGCCATAGCGCAGTTCTAACGTACTGTGTTTACCGATTAAGTTCCCTGGCGGAAACTATTGTTGTTAAAACATTTAGCATCCTTTTAATTACATGTAAAATTCACTTAAAAAATCGTTTGTCCAATACCTATTTATGATGAATCTTGTTCTATATAATCCTAATAATTAGGTATTGTGGAAGGTGCTGAAGTCGGCTACCTTTGCAAATGTAATAATTACAATTTAAAAATCAGTTTTAATTTAAAAATAAAAAGAGTATGGAACCAATTATTAATTCACAAGTTCCTGAATTTAAAGTTCAGGCATTCCATAATGGAGAGTTTAAAACCGTAACTAATAAAGATATTGAAGGTAAATGGGCTATTTTCTTCTTCTATCCTGCTGACTTTACGTTTGTATGCCCTACCGAACTTGTAGATATTGCTGAAAAGTATAATCAGTTCAAAGAAATGGGAGTGGAAGTATATTCTGTAAGCACCGATTCACATTTCGTTCATAAAGCATGGCATGATGCGTCTGAAAGTATCCGCAAAATCACTTATCCGATGTTGGCAGATCCTACAGGTGCTTTGTCGCGTGCATTTGGTGTGATGATTGAAGAAGACGGTATGGCTTATCGTGGTACTTTTGTAGTGAATCCCGAAGGCAAGATCAAATTAGCTGAAATTCAGGACAACAGCATCGGGCGTAATGCTGATGAACTTCTTCGTAAGGTAGAAGCTGCCCAGTTTGTAGCCACTCATGATGGTGAGGTTTGTCCTGCTAAATGGAAGAAAGGTGCTGAGACCTTGAAACCGAGTATTGATTTGGTAGGTAAAATTTAAAATATAGAACTCATGTTAGATAGTGCGATAAAAGATCAGTTAAAAGGTCTTTTTGCCCAATTGGAAGCGCACTATACTTTTGACATCTTTGTCCACCCTCAGCACGAAAGTCGTGCCGAGTTGGTGGACTTGTTGGAAGAAGTGGCTTCCTGTTCGGATAAACTTTCCTGTCGGTTGCAGGATAGTGAAGGGCTGAAGTTTATCCTTTTAAAAGAAGGAAAGGATACGGGAATCACATTTCGTGCCGTACCTGGTGGTCATGAATTTACTTCTTTGTTGATGGCTGTTCTGAATGCTGACGGCAAAGGAAAGAATTTTCCGGACGAGTTTATTACCAGACGTATCAAGGCGTTACAGGGGCCGATTAGTTTGACCACCTATTTGTCTCTCACCTGTACCAATTGTCCCGATGTGGTTCAAGCTTTGAATATGATGGTACTTCTGAATGGTCAGATACGCCATGAGGCAGTAGATGGATCTATAAATGAAGAAGAAGTAGAACGGATGAAAGTACAGGCCGTTCCTACTGTATTTGCCGATGGTGAACAGATTCATGTGGGGCGTAGCAGTATGGGGGATCTGTTGGAGAAGTTGGAAGCCCGTTACGGTTCGGTGGAATTGGAAGCTGTTGAGACAAAAGAATATGATGTACTGGTAGCCGGTGCTGGTCCTGCCGGTGCGACAGCTGCTATCTACTCAGCTCGTAAAGGGTTGAAAGTAGCAATAATAGCAGAGCGTATTGGTGGACAAGTCAATGAAACGATGGGGATTGAGAACTTGATATCTGTGCCTCAGACTACCGGTAAACAGTTGGCCCAGGATCTGAAAAAACATTTGGCGGAATATCATATTGATATTTTAGAAAATCGCCGGATAGAGAAAGTGGAAGTGGCAGAGGGCATGAAAGTGTTGTCTGTGAAAGGTGGAGAAACGTATAAGGCTCCCGTATTGATCATTGCTACCGGGGCGAATTGGAGAAAATTGAATGTTCCCGGTGAAGAAAAATACATCGGTCATGGAGTTGCTTTCTGTCCTCATTGTGACGGACCATTTTATAAAGATAAGGAAGTAGCAGTCATAGGTGGTGGAAACTCCGGGGTTGAGGCTGCTATTGATTTGGCGGGAGTCTGTTCCAAAGTGACTGTATTCGAATTCATGGATACTTTGAAAGCGGATACTGTTTTGCAGGAGAAAGCTAAAAGCCTGCCCAATGTGGATATTATTACTAATACTCAAACGGTAGAGGTGTTAGGAAACGGTGATAAAGTGGTGGGGCTTATAAAGAAAGACCGTTCATCCGAAAAAGAAGAGATCTTTGCCTTGGATGGTATTTTTGTCCAAATAGGTTTGACTGCCAATAGCACTTTGTTTAAAGAATTGCTGGAAACGAACCGCATGGGTGAAATTCTGACTGATAAAAATGGCCGGACCTCTGTAAAAGGTATCTATGCTGCCGGAGATGTAACGGATGTTTCCTATAAACAGATAGTTATAGCAATGGGGGAAGGCGCCAAGGCTGCTTTAGCTGCATTCGAAGACCGGATGCGCGGAACGATTTATTAGTGATAAGTGGTTGGTGGTGAATAGTGGGTGCATATCGCAGTATTTACCACTAATCTTATCACTAAAAAATGCACTCTTTGTATGTATATTGGTGAGAATATGCTTTCTTTGTAGGTGAATCACCGTTTACAGCATTGATATGGCAGAATCGAGACGTACTTCATTGAAAGATTTGGCACAGATATTAGGTGTATCCATACCTACAGTATCCCGTGCCTTGAAAAATAGTCCCGAAATCAGTCGGGAACTTTGTATTAAAGCTCAAAAATTGGCAAAAGAGATGAATTATCACCCCAATCCTTTTGCTATGAGTCTCCGGAAAAATACTCCCCGTACCATTGGAGTAATTGTACCTGATATTGTTACTCATTTCTTTGCGTCTATTTTAAGTGGTATAGAAGATACCGCTATAGCAAACGGCTATTTTGTTATCATCACGACTTCCCATGAGTCATACGACCATGAGAAAAGAAATATTGAGAATTTGGTCAATATGCATGTGGAAGGTATTATAGGTTGTTTATCTCAAGAAACAACAGATTATGCCCATTGGTTGAGTTTGGATGATATGAATATGCCGCTTGTTCTATTTGATCGTGTTTGCATGCCTGACCGTTTTTCTACGGTAGTGGCTGATGGAGTATATTCTGCTCAGATGGCGACACAGCACTTGTTGGATCATGGAAGCAAACGGATTGCTTTTATCGGTGGTGCAAACCATCTGGATATAGTAAGAAAGAGAAAACATGGTTACCTTGAAGCGTTAAGGGAAAATAAGATACCGATTGAGAAAGATTTGGTTGTGTGTCGGAAAATTGATTTTGAAGAAGGGAAAATAGCTACAGAAATTTTATTATCGCTTCCGGAGCCTCCCGATGCAATTCTTGCCATGAATGATACATTGGCATTTGCCGCTATGGAAGTGATTAGAAATCATAATCTTCGTATTCCTCAGGATATAGCGCTTATTGGGTATACAGATGAGCAACATGCCAATTATGTAGTGCCTCGCCTTTCAGCCGTCTCGCATCAGACTTATAAGATGGGGGAAGCCGCATGTCAGATGTTGATTGATAAGATTAAAGGAGATAAAAAAATCAGGCAAATCATTATTCCTACTTGTTTGCAGGTGAGGGAAAGCAGTATAAAAAGGAAGGATTGAGAACCGAAATGTATTTTTATTAAAGAATAAGGCTGAACTCTTCACAAAGAGCCAACCTTATTTCTTTATATATTGGAGTATTATTGAGTGACCAACGTAATAATGGAACGTGCCGGAATCACAACTTTTTCATGGTTTTTGATGCTTCCCACCGGTAGAAGATTCTCTCCATCTTTATCCGAAGTACGATAGATTTTCCAGTTTTTTATAATTCCGTTACGCTGATAGAAAGTAAACTCTTTATCTTCCGCTGCATAATTAATCATAACGAAAACCTCCTTTCCGTCTGTATTTTGGTATGCTGAACACATTAGTCCGGTTACATCTGTATCGCCTTCAGGAATGATTTTCCCTTGGTTGTCTTTGGCTATAATTGCTTTCCGAACAGCTCCCGGGCGTATAAATCTACTGTAGTTTCCCAAAGCCCACATTAATTTGGAGTCTTTCACCTCACCATTCAGAAAAGTCGGATCACTATACTCACGGATTAATCCGTCCTTATAATCTCCACCGATAGATCGCCACCATTGCCAACTGCGAGCACCTGCATATACAATGTCATGATGAATGATCCGTGCTACATATAATGCTGTCTTCATGGTGAAGTCATATCCTCCGCCTCCGCCGATTTCTTCGTCATTGCCCATGATACAGGTTTCTGTCTGCCAGAAATCCACCTTATACTTGTCTAAAGTATCTTTTAATTGACAACGGATATCGTGTAAATCATTCAGAGGAGTATTAGTCCAATAACTATGCCCTACCATCAGCCGGGGAACATTGGGAGTATCACCCAGATAGGTGGCTGTACTGTCCGGATTAAAGAAAGACTGGATTTGATACCCCCGTTCCCAATTAGTCATGTGAGTATCGAACATACAACGATAGTCAGAGGACTCATTGACTAGAATCTGTGTGTCAATTTGGTTATTTACGAACTCTTTACTGATGAGGCGTATGGCACGGGCTATTTCGCGGTTGGTAGCCGGTGTACCTTCTTGTTTGGGGCCAATCCAGTTCCAATGCCCATCGGGTTCATTGAATGGACAGAGGTAATTGAACTTGATTCCATCGTGTTTCTCCACCCCTTTTATGACATTGGCAAGAAAACGGGCAAAATTCTTATAATGCTCTTCCTTTAAGTTTAAGGTTCCTCCACGGCCTGTGTTGGTGGCAAGACCGTTTTGTGTGAAATATACGGGAGGTGAATTAAGAAATGCCAAAAATTTGTTTACACCCCGTTCTTTTGCCAGACGCAGGAAGTTGCGCTGCCCTTGTTGTTTATTCCAATTATAGTTACCATCTGCCTGAAGGAAACATTCGGCACGCATCCAGGGAGAGGCTATCTGGCTGGCTTCTCCTTGTTCCGCACTTCCGGCTCCTACATTGAAACGCCATAAAGACAAGCCGATTCCTTTAGGTTGTCCGTTTTCATGGTTTTCCGTACTGAACAGCCAGTCGGCTACTTGGTTTTGTTTTTCTTGCGGCCATAAGCCGATAAATTGCATGCTCCAACAGTCTGATGCTCCGAAATAGTCCATGGTTTGACAGGGTTGGTCTGTTTCTATTTCAAAGTGAATGGCAGGATGTTGAGCAAACAGGTTTGCTGTTGCAAATAAAGAGAATAATAATGCTTTGTATTTCATAAAGTTGAGGGATTATTTCAGATTATAAATGACAGTTGTAACACTTTCCGAAGGCACAATTACTTGTTGGTCTGCCGTGACGTGTACCTCTTGCAAATTTTTGTTATTTGTTGTTGTATAAGTAGTGATGGAGCTTATTTCACTTACCCATTCTTTATGAATTTCGTTTAGCCGGACTCCTTTTTCTGATAGATTGGTATAAACAGCAACAATTTTATCTTTTTTCGGTGAAATCCATGCTGACCCGAAGAAACTGGATGATTCATTCATGTTAAGCATGATACGGCGATAACCCGGTCGGATGAATAGGCTGTAGTTACCTAATACCCAAAGTGTGGGAGTAGCTTTATAAGTGCCTTCTTTCTCTATATCCCCATAAACTCCATCGGAGGGTTCCAGTGAAATCAGTAAGAAGCGGTTTTTGTGTCCCCAGCGGGGGATATCCATTGAGGTCCAGTAACTCCAGGAGGAAACTCCTGCTATAGTTAGGTCATTGTGTATTACTTTTGACATATAAAGTGCAATGTCCATTTCGGTTGCTTGGTCATAGCCTATAAACTCGGAAGAGCTGTATCCGTCGCCTAACATACTCCACTCACTTTGCCATATTTCTACATCATATTGTTGGGCTGCTTGGGCCAGTTGTTTCCGGACATTACGCATACCATCCCATGTGCCATCTGTCCAGTAGCTGTGGCCGCAGATAAGTTTCTTTACATGAGTCAGGTTGCCTATATAGGTGGAAGTTCCAGGTGTGAAAAATGCTGAAAGTACGTTACTGTGGGCGGCATCATTCTTAAATTTGTAGAGATATTCATAATCTCCAGATTCCCCTGGAAGAATATCAATAGAAAGACCGGCAGAAGTGATGGCGGTATCCAATTCACGTATAAGTCTGGCTACTTCATCATTAGTCCATCCGCTGCCTTCCTGGCCGCTGTCCCAATTATATTGGGGTTCGTTAACTGGTGAGATATGTGTCACTGGATATCCTTCGTTTACATAGTATTTTGCTACATCTGACATGTATCTGGCAAAGTCCGTATAACATTCATCCTTCAAATTAGAAACTCCTCCGCTATTGGAGAATCCTTTTCCGTTGGAGGTATATTGTACAGGAGGGGTATTGCTGAAAAGTACTATACTCTGACAACCAAACTCTTTGGCGCGCTGCAAGAAGTAGCGCTGCCCTTTACAGCGTGTCCAGTCTAATGTTAAGTCATCAGTCAGATAAGATTCTGCTCTGCGTGATTTGTCTTCTATTCCACTTGCTTCACCTTGTTCTGCACTGCCACCACCTAGATTCACACGCCACATGGAGAGTCCTATACCTTTAGGTTGTCCTGATTGTATTTCAGAAGAGAATAGCAGTTCACTGATTTTGTCACGATTCGTTATCCAGCTTTTTCCTACGAAGGCAGGTGCCCAACAATCTGATGCGCCAAATCCTGTCAGAGTCTGAAAAGATTGTCCGGCATCTATGGTTACTGTTTTTTCTACGTTTATGCTGCTGTCCGGTTGCCCCGATGTATCCGGTGTTTGGGGAGAATCGTCACTGCAGGCTACAGTAGAAAAGAACAGTGGAAGAGTAAAAATATATTTTAGTTTCATTGTTTTAGATGGATTAAAAAATAGTCGCGGATAATCCTAGCAAACTATCCGCGACAGAATATAAAGACCTATTGAATGTTTAATTCCTGTAACAATCTGTTCTTTTTGGAAAATGATTAATTCCAGCCCGGATTTTGGGTGATAGAACCATTAGACATTGTAATCTCATATAAAGGTATCGGGAATACCATATCCCGGTTTTCGTTGAAGCTGATTCCTTTATCACTTGCCTCACCTTGATTTTCCCATTCGTAAATGTCGCGGGTAGCGGGATCTGTATTGTATTTTACAAATGTACCGTTTGCTCCCATCAGGTTACAAATCATTTTCTTGCCATTGTCATCTGTCCAACGGCGGATATCATAGATTCTGTTTTGTTCCCATGCCAGTTCCAAACGACGTTCTAGCCGGATAGCTTTGCGAAGCTCGTTTCCACTGGATGTGACAGCAGGTAATTTTACACGATTCCGTACCTCATTAAGGTAGGTACGTGCTGTACCATCTTCGCCCAATTCGTTGCAGGCTTCAGCATACATCAACAATACATCTGCATAGCGTAAGATACGATGATCTAATGGAATTTTGTCGATATTGTATACTTCCGGACGTTTTTCAATAGGTACAAAATACTTCCGGACAATACGTGCTGATTTATGTTGTGACGGATCTATAATATAACATTCGGGATCCCAACCGTACTTTTCGATATAATCTTTATAATTGGCGATTTTTGTGTTGTTTTCAACGAACTTGTCGAAGTTATTCTCTCCGGCAATTTCTGTACAACCGGTTTTAATGATAGTCCAACGTAAACGTTCTGTATCTCCTGCATCGATGTAGGCTTGTTCGAGGTTAGCGGTTGGCTGTCCCCAAGACCATCCGTCGCCGGGACCACTACGGGCACCGGTAATAACAGTCAAAGAACCACCCAATGCATAAGTTCCATCATACATATATTGTACTTCAAACAGACTTTCTTCGCTATTGTTATGGTCAACATCCCATACATCACCGAAGTTGTCGAGTAATTTATATTCACCTTCGTCGATGACTGTTTTCAATACATCATGTGCCTCTTGCCATTTGCTTTGGTAGAGGTAAACCTTTCCCAATAGGCCTAATGCAGCTCCACGGGTAGCGCGTCCCATATCTGTAGCAGCATATTGACTACGTTGTGGCAACACATCAGCAGCGGCTTTTAAATCATCTTCAATGAACTTATATACATCTTCGGCCGAAGCGCGGGTAATACCTTGTATTTCTTCGGGCAACAGGAAGCCTGTAATGAGAGGCACACCACCAAAATTCTTCACAAGTTCAAAATAGAAGTATCCACGGAGAAAACGTGCTTCGGCTACAAGCCGGTTCTTCATTTCTTCATCTGAGAAATCAGCTTGTGAAATGCGTTCCACTGCGATATTGCAACGTAGAATGCCTTTGTATCGATACTGCCAAAAGTTGGAGATGGCACCATTGCTTTGTCCGGTACCTTGATAGTGGGCCAAAGAAATATAGTCACTTTGACTTTGGCTGGTATTGCCCATCCAACCGTCATCACTACACATCTCGGAAAGCAACCATACTGTGTTGATATTCCACCATCCGCCAAAAGTAATGGCCTGGTAACAACCAGTAATAAATGCTTCGGCTTCTTCTGCACTTTGGAAATAAGTATCCAAATTTTGTTGCCCGCGCACTTCCTCTGTTAGGAAATCCTCACAAGAAGTGAATGTCAGCGAGGCAATCATTGTTAATATTGTTAATATCTTTTTCATGGTTTATACCTTGAGGGTTAAAATTTTAAATCAATTCCAAATAAGAAAGTACGTGGGTTAGGATAAGCGATGCCGTCAATACCGGTTTCAATTACACTGCCATCTTTACCAATCTGTGGACGTTCAGGATCCATACCTGAGTAGCTGGTGATAGTGAAAGGATTTTGAGCCGACAATGAGAGACGCAATTCGGTTCCGTTCAACCACTTCTTGGGGAGTGTGTAACCCACTTGTAATAGTTTGCAACGCATATAAGAGCCGTCTTCTACAAAGAAACTTGAAACGCGTGTGTAATTCTGATTCAAATCATTGTAGGACAGACGAGGAATATCGTTGCTGGTTCCTTCGCCATGCCATGCTTTCTGCAATGTACCTGCCCAAACGTTTTGCCCACTTACGCCGGAGTATAAACCTTTGGTCTTATTGAAAATATCATTACCGAATGTACCATAGAAGTTGGCTGTGAAATCGATGTTTTTATAGCTGAAACCCAAGTTCAAACCTACCATCAAATCGGGATATGGGTTACCGATCCATGTTTTATCATTTTCATCTAGAACTCCGTCATGATTCAAATCCTTAAAGCGAATGTCACCGGGTTGGGCATTGGATTGTACCAGCTTGCCATTTTCGTTGGTGTGAGCATAAACTTCATCCCAATTTTGGAAAATACCATCGGCTACGTAGCCGTAGAAGCGTGAAATCAAGCCACCGTCTTCATTACGGATAATTTGGTCGCTGTTGAAACCTCCAGTTTGGATAGGACCGTCACCGGAGAATTTAACAGCTTTATTTTTCACTGCGGAAAGGTTCAATCCCACATTATATCGGAAGTCTGCTACTTTGTCGTGCCAGTTCAGACTTAATTCCCAACCGCTAGCTTTCATACTACCTATATTCATCCATACTGTACTGTTCCAGTCGGGGTATCCGATGGCGAAGATATTTTGTTTCTGATAGAGCATATCAGAAGATTTCTTTTGGAAATACTCAAAGGTCATGTCTAGACGGGAGTCAAGGAAGGACATATCCACACCTACGTTCCAGTCTTCTACTGTTTCCCATTTTAGCAAATTATTGCCAACGCCTGATACCATAGTACCTGAAACACGTCCTGGAGCTGTACCGAATACATAATCAGATTGTCCTAACAAAGTCAGCGTAGCATCATTATCTATGTTTTGATTACCTACACGTCCCCAACCTCCGCGTAATTTCAAGTTACTGAAAATCTTCTGGTCTTGCATGAAACTTTCACTGATGATACGCCATGAAGCAGAAACAGAAGGGAAGATGGCATATTTGTTTCCTTTGGGGAAACGAGAAGAACCATCTGCACGAATAGAAGCTGTTAGATAGTAACGATTGTCATAGTTATACATCACGCGTCCTAAATAAGATACTAATGTGCTGTAAGCAGTTTTACCTTCTGACTTTTGGTTTTGTGTACCGGCATTTACTTCCTGCATTTGATCCATATTATTAGGAACATCGTCACGTGAGGCTTTTGATTGGAATTCAGCAAAGCGTTCAGCTGTAAAGCCACCCATTACATTAATATTATGCTTTTCTGCAAAAGTCGTGCTGTAAGTAGCAGTATTAGTCCAGTTCCAATCAAGCCATTCCTGCATTTCACGGGAAACATTACTTAATGTAGATTGTTCCAAAGCATCAATATAGAATTCAGGAGTGAATTTGTCTGTACGGCGGAAGTGTGCATTAGCGCCGAACTGCGTGCGCAGGGTCAGTTTTTGAATAGGGTTTATCTGTAAATAAGTATTTACAATTGTACCCATTTCACGGGAGTGGGAATTTTGGCGAGCCAATGAACCGGCAGGGTTCCACTCCTGGTTGTTGTAAGAACGCTGATAGTTATTGAATTCGTTATCCACCCATTGATCTTCCGGCTTGAATATAGGAGTTGTGGGGTCCATAGACATGGCAGCTGAAAAAAGATCGGGGGTATCATCCCATGATTCTACACGTGGGGCAATGTCGAAACCCATTTTTACATATTTATTAAATGTATATTCTGTATTAAGGCGTGCGTTGATTTTGTCCCAATAACCATAGTCATATTGTGAATTGTTACGGTAGTAACCCATACTCAGGTTATAAACCAGTTTGTCTGAACCACCGGAGATATTGAGTGAGTAATTTTGCACTAAAGCAGTTTTGTTGATTACTTCGTCCCACCAGTCTGTTCCTCCGGGATTGGTAGTAGCGCCTGTATCATTCCAAATAGAAGTTCCTCCGTCATTTGTGTATCGGGTATTGAATACTTCTTTATATTCGGCGGCATTAGCCATTTTGGGTTTTGACAGTGTTTGGAAACCTGCAGATGCATTAAAACTGATATTTGTTTTTCCTGCCATTCCTTTTTTGGTTGTGATTAGAATGACACCGTTAGAAGCACGTGTTCCGTAAATGGCAGCAGCCGAAGCGTCTTTTAAAACTTCCATAGATTCAATGTCATTACTGTTTAGGAAGTTGATGTTTGTACCTACCGGCATGCCATCTACTACATACAAAGGATCGGTTCCGTTTACTGTTGTTACACCACGGATTAGAACTTTTGGTTGTGCGCCCGGACCACCACCACTGGTTACTTGAACACCGTTGATTTTACCTTGCAAGGCGTCCATTGCATTACCGGTTACAGTTTCGGTAATTTCTTTTCCTTTTACGGTAGATATAGAACTGGTCAGGTCACTTTTTTTCACGGCTCCATAACCAATAACCACTACTTCGTCCAGTAATTCACTGGCATCTTTCAGCACTACATTGATAACGGTTTGTCCGTTTACCTTTATTTCTTGAGTCTCATATCCTATGCTGGAGAACACAAGTACGGCATCCTTGGCAACATCGTTTAGTGAATAATCACCATCAATACTTGTAATAGTACCTGTACCTGTACCTTTAACTTGCACTGTTGCACCAATCATCGGTTCTTTATCTGAAGCCGAGGTTACTACACCTTTTACAGTGATGGTCTGCGCATAGCTACATAGACTTGTCAGCGCAAGACACAATAATAATATTTGCTTTTTCATATCTTAAATCTAATGTTACTTGTTAATTGGCCGGAATGAGTTTAGCTCTTTCCAAATGAGCGTCGAATATAAGTTTATAATTCCCTGTGACGTTCACTGTTGGTTTTGCCCAATTGTCACCTACATGATCGGGTTTGGTCCATGCCGGATTGGTATATTTGGCTTCTTTACCATAATATCCGAAGATCTCCGGTTCGTCTGAGTTGTCTACACGCCACGTGCAATAATTCCACCATCCGTCAGAGTGCCAGTTATGAATAACGAAATTCATTTTAGTACCTGCCTCCAGGAATAGGGGGGTATCCAAATAGAATAGGTGAGGATTGGTCTTATCTTGAGTGAAACGCAGGACTTCAGTTGGGCTACTGGTCATATATCCGAAATAGAATTCCTGTAACCACGAACCACCGTCACCCCATGTGTCAAGGCTGATAGAACCGTATGTGTGAGGTATGGGGTCTACAGCATCGGCAATTGAGTAAGTTTTCAGATTGTATGTACTGTTCTTCACATCAATATTAATTTCATAATAAACATTGGCTTGGTCAAGTACGATTGGCATTGCTGTTTCGGGATCGTCTGTCAGTTTGGTGTTATCCTCTGGATCAAGCCCGAAACAAATAGGAGTGAAGTCACTCTTTTGTGGTAAGAAGAATATTTTAGTTCCGGCTTTTTGACAGTAATAATTTGCTTTATACTGATATTCACCTGTATGTTCAATTACCATCGGTACCCCGAATATATCACTATTCAGTTCTTCGGCAGTTGCCACATCTGCCAGATACATTTTGGGAAAATCCGGCATTTCTGAGATATTCAATACACTGGTGGTAGTGGTTGAGTTTTCTTTCTTGTCAAAAGCGGTAATTGTCACATTATAACTTTTCGGTTCATTGGGGAATACTATTATTTCGGCAAAGTTCAATGAACTTTTTCCATCAGCATCTACACGGCGGTTGTCAAACCCGTCTATACCTGGAATATTAATTGTGACATAATCCAATGCACGATCATCTGTAGCCGTGAACCGAAGATTGAATTTCGTTTCATTTTTCATTAATACTGTAACAGTGGCATCCGGGGCAGCTGAAAATACCGGAGCTGCAAAATCTCCGTCCATTGTGATTAATACATCTTGAGATATACTGCGTCCTCCTACATCGGTTACAGTAACTTTGACTGTGAAACGTTCGCCGATTTCATTTCGGTTTATGTCAAAGTAATAACTTAAATCATAACTCTCTTGCGGAGCACCATAGATTTCGATTAAATCAATTGTCTTGTTCAAATGCAGGTCGGCACATTGTAGGCTGATAGAAGCAATACCGTCTTTGTCTTCTAATGTCCCTTCAATAGTAAATCGATGTCCCGCTCCGGACTCGATGTGGTCTGTTGCTAATGTCATTGTTGGATTTTGTCCGTCTACATCGGGGTAGTCGTTATCATCACTACATCCCGTACATAGGTTTGCAGTTACAAGAAAAGCCCATAACATGGCACCATACAAATGTTTCTTTTTCATATTTTATTAGTATTTGAAGATTAAACATCTACTCTAATAGAGGACGAATTAAATTCGTCAGTGGTGCAAATGTACGTGAAGAAGAATTAAAATCCTGATATAAATCTTGCAGAAAAGGGAGGTAAATCTTGCAATGCATGATTTATGTATCTAAAATACAGACTTTATTTGTATTTTTGAACCATATTATTTAACAATGTGTACACTGATGCTATGAGAAAGATATTCGTACTTTGGCTCTTGCTGCTGTCGGTTGTTTCATTGGCACAACCTTATTCTGTTAAGCAGCTTGGTATAGAGAAGGGATTATCCAATAATTATGTGGTGAGCATTGCTCAAGACAAACAGGGCTTTCTGTGGTTTGCCACGGAGGAAGGGTTGAACAAATTCGATGGTACCCGTTTCATTACTTATTTGAAGAATGAAGATTTGACAAGGCAGGGTATAACAGGCAATGAACTGAATTGTTTGTTGGATGATCCTCAGGATTCTATCCTTTGGATAGGCACGCAAAGGGCCGGTCTGAATGCGTATGACTATGTAAATAACACTTTTCTTTGCTATAGGCATGATGGCGAGAACCCCGAAAGTCTGATAACGGATGATGTTACTAAGATTGTGGCAGCTACAGATGGTAATCTTTGGATTACGACATATTGGCGGGGAGTAGATTATTTCGATAAAAAGGCTGGAAAATTCATTCATTACAATACTCAAACAGTTCCGGGATTGGCTAGCGATAATATTTGGTCGGTTGTTGATGGAGGAGATGGAAAGTTGTATATGGGGCATGTGCATCATGGATTCAGTGTGTTGTCTCTTAAAGATAAAAAAGTAAAGAACTTTATGCATGACCCTGAAGATCCGGTCAGTTTGCCAGGTAATGGGGTAACTTGCATTTATAAGGACTTAAGCGGTAATATTTGGCTGGGAACAGACCGGGGGCTGGCACTGTTCAATCCGGAAGCCGAAAATTTTATCCATTTTCATCATAGTGAGGACGGGGTTCCTCATACCGTATTTGATATCAGACAATTTGATGGGAATAAACTTTGGATTGCCATGGAATTTGGAGGAATAGCCATTTTGGATTTAACGCAACGTATGTTTCTTTCTCCTGACCAAGTGCGTTTTCAATATATAAAGGAAGGGGATGATGAATACAGTCTCTCTAATTCTACTGTACGTTGTTTGTTTCAGGACTCCTTTAAAAATGTATGGGCTGGTATGTGGGGAGGTGGAATTAATTTTCTTAGCCATGAATCTTCCTATTTTAATGTTTATAGTTATTCTCCTATCCAGCATTCGGGTAGTAGCCTGAATAATAAGACAGCAAGCAGTGTATGCGTAGCAAGGGATGGAAAGTTATGGATCGGAACCGATGGGGGAGGCATCAATGTATTTGATAAAGGCAAGCGGGTGGCGGTTTATAAAGAAGAAACCGGTGATTTGACTGATAATTCCATACAGGCTGCACTTTGTGATTCGGAAGGAAACCTTTGGTTTGGATCGTTTATGGGAGGAGTGGATTTTTATGATGTGAAAAAGAAAAGTTTTCACCAGATTTTTCCTAAAGATAAAACAGGGGAAGATGTGCGTGCACTGTATGAAGATGCAGAATATGTATGGATAGGAACTAGTAATGGCATCTATAAGGTACGCTTGCATGATAAAGGCATTGCAGACCATTATACAGTAGAGAATAATCTGGTGAGATGTATCTCGAAAGATAATCTTAATCGTTTATGGATTGGTACTTTCGGAGGAGGATTAGGGGTTTTTGATGAACATTTTCAGTGCGTTAAACTTTTTAACGTGACTTCTCTTTTTCCCTCTAATACTATCAATACTGTTTATATGGATAGTCAGAACAGAATGTGGATAGGAACGGGAGAAGGTCTGGTTTGTTTTCCATCCTCTCAGAGTTGGGACTATAAAGTATATCGCAGTGAGGAGGGTTTGTCCAATGTCCATATACGTGCCATTACGGAAGATAATCATGGAAATATATGGGTGAGCACCAATAAAGGTATCAGCTGCTTGTTGAAAGACAAGGAGGTTTTCTATAATTACGATCATTGGGATAATGTGCCTATGGGCAATTTCATGAGTGGAAGTGTGGCGGAAGCTAAGGATGGAACACTTTATTTTGGCTCAATCAATGGCTTATGCCGTTTTAATCCAGATCAGGTATTGGAAAAACGAGAGTCACCTGCTGCAATTATTACGGAGATGCGTATATTCGGCCCGTTGCGTGATACGGACAGTAATGAAAAGGTGATGGCGCTTGAAGGCCAGTCGGAAGTACGTTTAAGCTATATGCAAAATAACTTCAGCGTCACCTTCAATATACAGAATTATGCCTTGGCCGATCAAGTGGAATATGCTTATATGTTGAAAGGGTTGGAAAATTCATGGTATACAGTAACCGATCCTAATAATGTGACTTTCCGTAATATACCTCCGGGAAATTATTGTTTTCAGGTAAAGACAAGAATACGGAATCAGGAATGGGCGGATGAGATAGCTTCTCTGGATATCCGTATTGACCCGCCTGTATGGCTTACGTGGTGGGCCAAGTTATTTTATATTCTTTCGGGTGTTTCTGTCCTGTATTTTATTCTTCATGCCTATAAAAAGAAACTGGATATGGAGTCTCTCTATGAGTTGGAGAAGAAAAATCATGAGCAGGAACAGGAGCTGAATAATGAGCGTTTACGTTTCTATACCAATATCACACATGAGTTGCGTACTCCTTTGACGTTGATTCTGGGACCGTTGGAAGATATGCAGAAAAGTAATTCTTTATCAGGGAAAGATTCACAGAAAATATCGGTTATCCATCAAAGCGCCATCCGGTTGTTGAACCTGATTAATCAGATACTGGAGTTCAGAAAAACGGAAACCCAAAACAAGAAATTATGTGTAAGTCGTGACAATCTGGCAGCCCTTGTACACGAGATCGGACTGAAGTATAAGGAATTGAACCGGAAACCTGAGATTGATTTCTGTCTTGAGATTGAGCAGGAAGATATGTCTTTGTTTTTTGATAAGGAGGTAGTAACGATTATACTGGATAATTTGATCTCCAATGCTATAAAATATACAGAGAAAGGAACTATAACTTTAGGATTACATCAGGTGGTCCGGAATAATATACACCATACGGAAATCAGTGTGAGTGACACCGGTTTCGGTATTGCTCCCGATGCATTGCCTCATATTTTTGACCGTTATTATCAAGAGGGAAGCGAACATCAGGCTTCAGGAACAGGTATTGGTCTGGCTCTGGTAAAGAACCTGGTAGTTTTGCATGAGGGGGAGATCAGGGTTGAAAGTTCTTTGAATGTGGGAAGTACTTTTTATGTCAGTCTGCTGACGGATAACACGTATCCCCATGTGCTGCATGCTGACTCGACGGAGAAAACTTCCGATGAAAAGGACGAAAAAGAAGAAAATATAGAACCTGTGCATAGTGGTAAGCGTATTCTGCTGATAGTGGAAGATAATAGGGACATCTGTGATTATATTGTAGAATCTTTCTCGGACGATTTTGAAGTGAGGACTGCCGCCAATGGTGAACAAGGTTTGGAACAAGCATTGGGCTGCATTCCTGATATTATAGTCAGTGATATCATGATGCCGGTGATGAACGGCATTGTGATGTGCCGGAAATTGAAAGAAGACTTGCGTACCAGCCATATTCCCATTATTTTGCTGACGGCAAAGGACTCTTTGCAAGATAAGGAAGAGGGGTATCAAGTGGGTGCTGACTCTTATCTGACAAAGCCTTTCAGTGCTACTTTGTTGCATAGCCGTATCCATAATTTGCTTGAATCCCGCAAGTTGTTGGCAGAGCGTTTTAATACGAATTCCATACTCATTGACAAACGTGCGGCAGTAACCGAGTCTATGAATAAATTGGATAATGAGTTCCTTGAGAAGATTAACAAGCTGATTGAAGATCGTCTTTCTTCTGAGAAGATAGACATCGGCTATTTGTCGGACGCCATGTGTATGAGTAATTCTACCCTATATCGGAAGATGAAGGCATTGACCGGACTTTCCACCAATGAATATATCCGCAAAATAAAGATGCAATATGCGGAACGTTTGTTATTAGAGGGGAAATACAATATTTCAGAAGTTGCGTTCAAGGTGGGAATTAACAGTACGGTCTATTTCCGTCAGTGTTTTAAAGATGAATTCGGTATGGCTCCTTCTGATTATCTGAAAAAGATAAAACCGGAATAGAGTGGTTGTGTAAGCCGTTTCTTCCATATAGTTAAGCTTTTTTTTACAGTCATCTGCTACAGACTCCGCCAGTGGACTGTAAGGTCTGCTTGGGTGGACTATACAGTCTGCTGCAATGGACTCTACGGTCCATTGGCGGAGTCTGTAGTAAGTAGCCGTAAGAAGTAGTCAAGCAGGCCTGCAGGAAGGAACAAGCTCAATATCTCCAGTGGAGTCACGGGGGTGGGAAGCTTCTGTCTTATGCGCCAAAGATAAGGTTTTTAACTAATTTCCCTAAGTTTTCAAACTGAGCCGCCCTGATCCTTTTATGATATGTATGATAACAAAAAAGGCTCGCTATCTGCGAACCTTTGTGCTCTTCGTCTTGGACTTGAACCAAGGACCCTCTGATTAACAGTCAGATGCTCTAACCGACTGAGCTAACGAAGAAGGTTTTTCACTCAAATGCGGTGCAAAGATAATAGGTTTTTCCGAAATATGCAATATCTTTGCAGAAAAATTTTAGATAAATGGATAAAATAATTGGAATGGGCAATGCATTGGTTGACGTTCTTGTTACTTTGCAAGATGATTCGCTACTAGATGAGATGAGTTTGCCCAAAGGAAGCATGCAACTTATAAATGAAGATAAGTTTTTGAAAATCAGTGGTAAATACTCTGGTATGAAAACGCATAAAGCTACAGGGGGAAGTGCGGGAAATACAGTTTTGGCGTTAGCTAACCTAGGGGCACACCCGGGATTTATCGGAAAGATAGGAAACGATGATTTTGGGCAATATTTTAAAAAAAACGGTTTGAAGCAGGGAATTGACATGAAATTGCTCGCCGGTGATTTGCCTACAGGAGTGGCTTCTACTTTCATTTCACCGGATGGGGAACGTACTTTTGGAACTTATCTGGGAGCTGCTGCTACTATGAAAGCCGAAAATCTGACGTTGGATATGTTTAAGGGGTATGCATATCTATATATAGAAGGATACTTGGTACAGGATCATGAATTGATTCTTCGTGCTATGCAATTAGGAAAAGAGGCTGGATTGCAAATCTGCTTGGATATGGCCAGTTATAATATTGTGGAAGGGGATTTGGAATTCTTCGATATTTTGATAACTAAATACGTGGATATTGTTTTTGCTAATGAGGAAGAGGCAAAGGCTTATACAGGCAAGGATGCATGGGGGGCTATCAATGAAATTGCTTCTAAATGCAGTGTTGTAATAGTAAAACTAGGTGCCCAAGGTTCATGTATAAAGAAAGGTACGGAATGCATCAAACTAGAGGTACCTCCGGTAAAAAAAGTCGTGGATACCACTGGCGCGGGAGATTATTATGCAGCAGGTTTTCTGTATGGACTGACTTGTGGTTATTCTTTGGAGAAGTGTTCCATTATAGGTTCTATTTTAGCATCCAATGTGATACAAGTGGTGGGTACAACCTTATCAAAGAAAAAATGGGACGAAATAAAGTTAAATATAGAGGCCCTTCTACAGGCTTGAATAGAATAATGTATTAATTTGCGGTTCACAAATACATAAAGTGATGAAGTGGAATAGTAAGAAAATATTGTTAATGATTTGCGTGGGCCTGACAGGTAGCGCTTTGTTTAGTTTTAATAAAGGTGATGACCGTAATTTCCAGATAGCAAAAAACTTGGATATCTTCAATGCGATATTCAAGGAATTGGATATGTTTTATGTTGATACTATTGATCCTGAGAAAGTGATAAAATATGGTATTGATGCTATGTTGGCACAGACCGACCCTTACACGGAGTATTATCCTGAAGAAGATAATACACTAAAGGAAATGACTAGCGGAAAGTTTGGCGGTATCGGATCGGTAATACGTTATTATACTCCCCGAAAGCGTGTGGCTATTATTGAACCTTCCGAAGGAAGCCCTGCTGCCGAAATAGGACTGAAAGCCGGTGATATCATCATGGAGATCAATGGAAAAGATATGGCCCAGGGAGACAGAATTCCCAATGATCTGACCTCGTATGTCAGTGATAATTTGCGTGGTGAGCCGGGAACAACTTGTGTGTTGAAAGTTGAGAGACCTACTTCTGATAGTACTTATGTGCCAATGGAATTTAAAATAACCCGTTCTACCATCCGTACGAACCCTGTACCTTATTATGGAATCGTAGGCAATAATGTGGGATATATCGTTATCAGTACTTTTGCTATAGAGAACTGTTCAAAAGATATAAAGAAGGCATTGATAGAATTGAAACAGCAAGGTGCTAAATCTATTGTTCTCGATTTGCGTGGCAATGGTGGCGGTTTGTTGGGGGAAGCAGTGAATGTAGTGAATTTCTTTGTACCGAAAGGGAAAGAGATTGTGGTAACAAAAGGTAAGATTAAACAAGCTGGTACCACTTACAAAACAATGAATGAACCGGTAGATACAGAGATTCCGCTGGCTGTGCTAGTGGACGGTTCTACAGCTTCGGCATCCGAGATTGTTTCAGGTTCCTTGCAGGACCTTGATCGGGCTATTGTGGTAGGAAGCCGTACGTATGGTAAAGGGTTGGTACAGGTACCTCGTGAATTGCCTTATAACAGTAGCATGAAAGTGACTACTGCAAAGTATTATATTCCCAGCGGACGATGCATTCAAGCCATTGATTACGCTAAACGTAATGCTGACGGGTCGGTGGCTCGTACTCCGGACAGCCTGACCAATGTATTCCATACAGCAGCCGGACGTGAAGTGCGTGATGGTGGCGGTATTCGTCCGGATGTGGAGGTGAAAGTTGAAAATTTCCCAAACATTATGTTTTATCTGCTTAATGATGATATGATTTTTGATTATGCTACCCAATATTGTATCAAGCATTCTCAGGTAGGGGAAGTGAAAGACTTTACAATAACAGATGCTGACTATGTTGATTTTAAGAAGATGTTACATAAGCGTAAGTTTACTTATGACCGTCAAAGTGAGAAGATGCTGAAGAACTTGAAAGAAATAGCGGAGTTTGAAGGATATATGGATGGGGCAAAAGAGGAGTTTGCCGCTTTGGAAACGAAATTGACGCATAATTTGGATCATGAGCTGGACAGGTTCTCGAAAGAGATAAAAGATGCTATTGCTCAGGAGATTTTGAAACGTTATTATTTCCAACGTGGCGCGATATTGCAACGCTTGAAAGATGATCCTGATTTGAAAAAAGCTATTGAGACATTGAACAATCAGTCTGAATATAGTAAGATACTTTCTGTTATGAAATAATCGAATGAGGGGCGGATGTACGAATCTGCCCCTCATTATTGTATCATGATACCATTGATGATGCTTTATTTGAACCGGGAAGTATCTATTGGTTTATGCTGTTTTTCTTTATACCCTCCGAACTTGTAGGTAAAGGATAAAGTTATGTTGCGTGAATAGTTGTTGGTGTGCATGTCCATGTATTGTCCTTTATTACGTAGTGTCACATCTATGTTGCCTTCCATCGAATTGAACAGATCATTGGCCTTCACTTGGATACTTGCTTTTTGGTTAGCAAAGTTCCAACGTATTCCGGTATGGATGGCCCAGATATGATTTAAATCATAACTTCCCTGGATAGATGGGCTCAAATAAAGTCCGGTCAGTTCCATGCGAATATCCGGTTTGGTAGAAAGTATTATATTATTTTGTAACATGGCGAGTCCGATCCACTTGCTGTGGTTGAAGGAAAGATCGAAGAATTTGTTACATTTTGCTTGACGGTATTCAGCTTGCAGTGTGACGTGACTGTCCAACCAATGTCCGATTTTGAAGGGAATGATAGTCGTGGCTGAGAAACTTTGCTGATAATCCCAGTTTAAGGTTTTGTAAATCAAAGCCAGGCGTTCTGTGCTTTGATAGGCTAGTTGCTGAAATAAATCGGGTTGATAATCATAAGCCAGGCTGAAGATATACTTGTTCTTTAAAATATAATTCAGATTTGCGGAATAATCGGTGGATGGCTTTAACATTGGATTGCCTTGTACTTCTTCATAACCACTTATATAGCCGGTACTTTCGCTCAGATCCCAGTAGCTGGGATAGGTCTTATCTGATGTGAATGAAAGTTGTAGAATATGTGCTGGGGTCATTACGTATGTTAATTCGGTTGTAGGATAAGCCGCCCATGCATGATAACGGGCCGTTTTGTAATATTCTCCGGTTATGGACGCGCTGAAAGACAAATGTTCTCCCATGTTTTTGCTGAATCCGACGTAGAAGTCATATGTATATTCATTATAACGATTGTTTGTATTGAGTTCGCTCATGTCTGTTCCGTTTTGGGTATGATAGAACTGAGTATTATGGTCACTGGCATAAGTCAAAGAGGTGCCATAGTTCAAGGTCCACTCTCGTGGTAGTGTGTGTGACTGGTCTACGTATATTTTCCAGCGGTCTATTGTTTGTCCGCTAGTCGTGTGAAATTCGCTTGTTTGGTTCTTGTTGTCTTTGTTGGTGAATTGCTGATGACTTTCGGAATGGTAGGAGGTATAGTTTATTCCAGCTTTCATACCGAAGCCAGAGAGATAATCTAAAGCGATATTGTGCATTCGAGCCTCCTTTTTTGTCCGGTTGTCTGCGGTTGTGATGTTCCCGTCGGAATATGAATGATTATCGTTGTTAGGGTTGAAGACACCAGTATAGGCTAGATTGATATGAGCATTATCATTGAATTTATATTCAGCGCCTGTTCGTACATAATGTGTTATTCCTTTCCTGTCAATATCATTGTGTTGACAGATATCATATATATTATTTTTTAAGGTGTGATGTGAGTACGTATCTGTTGTTTGTCTGTTTTGTTCATAATGGGTATTATATAGCAAGTCTATATTCCATTTAGGAGTGGTGTAAAGCAGGCTGATTCCTCCTTGTGTGCCACTTCTGTAATTGTATAGATATCCGGCGTTAACTTCTCCTTGCAACCCACTTTCTTCAGGACGGTAACCTTTCAAAAGTAAGTTGATGGCAGCACCTCTTACATGATATTGCGGCGGTGTGCTATACATAATTTCTGCCTTTTCTACACGTGAAGCCGGAGTGTTTTTTAATAAAATGGTCAACTGTTCGTGATTCATTGTTGTGGGCCTTCCGTTTAAAATAATGCTCAGATTGTGTGTGCCTGCTAATGAAAGGTTGCCGTTTATTTCCTGTACACCGGGTAATTGCTGAAGGATTTCATAGGCATTGCTCACGATCTTATGTGTGGTGAGCTGTGACAGATCATAGGATAATTTTCCTCCTTCCACTTTTACAAGAGGGCGTTCCCCTTTGACGATAACTTCGTCCAAAGCATAATCTTTACTTTTCAGGGTAATCGTGCCTGCGTCTTCTCCTGTAGTTGTCAATAAGAGGGTTTCGTACATGATGTGTTGGAAAATCAGCCGATAAGATGCTGGTTGCCGGTTGAACCTGAAGTAACCGGTGGTATCTGTGATTACGGCGTCCACAAAAGTAGAATCAATGGTTTGTAGGATGACGGTTGCACCGTCAATGGCTTGTGCATGGATGTTTGTAACCTTTCCGGTAATGGTTTGTGCAGTGGTTGTTCCTATAACCCAAAATAAAAATAGCGATGTGATGATAAAATTTTGCTTTTTCATATCTATTTGTTTTTAATATTTTCTTTAACTTTGACGAAACAAAAGTAGGGAGACTTTTTTCCTTACGTGGTTAATGGCAGGTTAACACAATGTTAACAAAGTATGGATAGGATATAAGTGTATGACAATCAAACATATTCGTTGGGTAGCTTGTATCGGACTGTTGGCAATCATCTGTTTGCAGTACGTTTGGCTTGTAAATACCTATAAGCTAACTAAGGAAAGTATACAGTTCAGAAGCAATGAAGTATTTAGAGATGCAACGATGCGTGAGGTGTTTTATCGCATGGAAGTATATCAAGATTCTTTGCAAAAGAAGTATAAGGACAAAGATACTTCCATTATGGTTAGAATAAATCTGGATGAAGATTATGATTTTTTTGAGGATGGCAGAGGGGATAAAAATGTGAACCAATGGTTGATGTCCAATATGCAGGTTTCCATGCAAGAAATTGTCAAGAGGGATTATAAATTGTCTGTTTCTTTGTCAAGTTTAGATTCTATTTATCGGACAGGCCTTGCTGCCGAAGGATTGGATGCAGAAGTAATAACTTGTGTGACAGATTCGCTGGGGAATATTCTTAGAAGTTCCCGTTCCATACAGGTAGGGGATTATGGCTTGTTGAAAACCGGATTACAACCTATCAATTATAAATGTACGGAGAATCTTCAGGCTTTTATTGTTAATCCTTATTGGGTTATTTTCCAGCAGATGACCTTGCTCCTCATTGCTACTGTCTTGATGATGGCAATGATCGTCTATTGTCTTGTTTATCAGATTCGTATTATTGCTCATCAGAATAAAATAGCTAGGATGCGTGAGGATTTCTCATACGCCATGATTCATGAGATGAAGACTCCTCTTGCCTGTATTTTGATGGGGACCCGAATGTTGAAATCAGGAAAGTTAGATATTTTTCCGGATAAACGCGAGAAGCATTTTCAGATATTGGAAGACGAGAGTGAACATTTATTGTCACTGACTAACAAAGTGCTGACGCTGTCAAAATTGGAAAATGCTCAATTGAGGCTTTGGAAAAAGGAGATACAACTCCGTCCGATGTTAGAGGATCTTATTGAGAAATATACTGCTAAGGCAGATAAACCAGTACATTTCTCTCTTCATTTGGAATCGGAATGGGTATATGCTGATGAAGAATTCTTGAAAGAAGCTATCGGTAATTTGGTAGACAATTCTATAAAATATTCAGGTGAAGAGGTGGACATACAGATTTCATCCTTGCGTCAGGACTATAACTTTTATTTGATAAAGGTAAGAGATAACGGCATAGGTATTCCGTTGAAGGACCAGAGTCGTATTTTCGAGAAGTACGAGCGTGCTTCGGCTGCCGACCGCAGCCGTAAAGGCGGTGCGTCAGGCTTCGGATTGGGTTTGAATTATGTTTTTCGCGTGGCTGAAGCGCATGGTGGAAAAGTGTGTGTGGAAAGCATTGAAGGGGAGTATAGTGAATTTTTTCTTTTTTTGCCGAGTGGGGAGAAGAAATAAATATTTTTTAAGGAGGAAGATGATATGATAAAACTGTTGTTGGTGGAAGATGATGCCAATCTTTGTTATATTATTCGTGGTGGATTGGAGGATATGATAGGTGGATACGAGGTGATGACCGCTTCTAATGGCGAAGAAGGGCTGAAGATATGGAAGGAGCAACATCTTGATATCATTATTTCAGACATTGAGATGCCTGTTATGGATGGTTATGAAATGGTACGTCGTATTCGGGAAACGGATGGATTTATTCCCATTGTTTTTACCTCGGGCAGGGTTTCGCCTAAAGATGTGGTGAAAGGTTATGAATTGGGGGTGAATAATTATATTAAGAAACCTTTTTTGGCCGAAGAACTGGATGCGCATATTGGTGCTTTGTTGAAAATGAAGCGGGGAATGGGAGCCGCTAATGAAAGTGAGATTTATCGGATTGGTGAAAATTATACATTTGATGCTGTTCATGCAGTATTAAAGCATTCGTCGTGTGTACAAAAGACAATGACGGAACGCGAAGCGAAATTGCTTCAGATGCTTTGTAAAAAGAAAAATGAACTAGTGAGGCGGGATATTATTCTTTCAAGACTATGGGATACGGAGGATGATTTTTTTGCATCACGTAGTCTCGATGTTTTTGTTACTCGACTTAGAAAATTGTTTGCTGATGATGAACGGATACAGATAAAGACTGTGAAAGGAGTGGGTTTATGTCTTTCGGACAAAGGATGAATATGTGTAATATAACATTTATTGTAAGTTCTTTTGGCATTTTCCAGATACTAAACGTTTTTAAGCAACTCGAAAAGATGTGCATTGGTGAAATGACCGTTCTTGAAAATGGATTTTGTCATTATTCCGACTTTGTTGAAGCCGGCCTTTTCTAATACTCGCATGGAAGGAAGGTTGTGTTCAAAGACAAGTGCGAATATACGTATTGTATTCGTATAAGTGAAGTAATGGTAGATGGCTTCTTGTAATGCGTTGGTTACAATACCTTGGTTCCAATATTTTTCTCCGATAACATACCCTACTTCAGCATTGAAGCATTCCACATCTGTGCCTGGTGTAAATCCGATATTGCCTACGGCTTTTCCATTAACTTCAATACAAAAATCATGAATGCCTTCTTTTTTCTGGATGAGGTCAATAAAGGTTTCCGCATGCTCTAGCCTGTAAGGGTGGGGGAATACGTTGCGGCAATTGTCCCAAATCTTTTTGTTATTCAGTTCTTGAACTAATGAATGAGCGTCTTCTGTTTGCCAAGTACGTAGTGTGTACTTGTTCTTTTGTACAAATACAGCATGATAGCGTCTCATGGGGGTACTGCAGAGCCCATGGTAATTTTGTTTTTCTCCTACGACAGCAAATCCCAAACTCTGGTAGAAAGGAATAGCATAAGTAGAAGAATTAACCGTTGTTTCAATGGAAGGATGGAGGGTGGAGGCGTAGTGGAAAAGTTTTTTTCCTAATCCGTGCCTGTGATATTCTGGCTTGATAAAAAATAGGGAGATATGTTTACCATTACTTTTTATACCTAAAATGCCTGTTAGAGCTTCATTGTCAAAACTACCATAAAATATGATTTCGTTTATACATTTTTTGTTATAAATAAAGCTTTTGAAAAATTCCAATCCCTCATTGTTGAAATCTTCTTTGCCGGTGATGGTGAAAACTTGCCAAGATAGTTCGATGGCTTTTGGGTATTCATCTTTTGTGAGTTGTCGTATGTTATTCATGGTATGCCATATTGTAGATTAGTGTAAAAATAGGTAGAGCAGGTATGTTCTTTGTAAGGTGGAGAAGGATAAAGGTGCATTTAAAAACAACTTTATCCTTCTTTGTCTATTAACTAGAAATTATAGGCTACGCCAAGATTGAATACGGCTTGGTCTAGGTCGCTGATTAATTGGTATTTAATATCAAAGTTTAAACTCCAGTTTTTGTCTAAGTCAAACTCCATACCTGCTCCTAAATTAACTCCAAATTTTCCATCACTTCCACTGACATCGTAATCGCCTGCTTTCCCTAAATCCAAATGCCAGTTAGTGTATGTAAATCCTGCTAATGGATATAGACTAATATTGCTTGCTATGGGAAAAAGGTAGTGGATATTTGCGTTGATGTCAAACATGCTAAGTCCATCATTTTTAAAGAAGTAATTCATAGACGGCTCTATTCTGATTTGATCAGTAATATTATATTGATATTTCAGACCAATACCAACGCTCTCTATTTCAGTTCCATAACTTAGATTTCCACCAATAGCTTGTTTCCCTTGTTGTGCAAAAACAGAACCACAACCTAAAAGTGCCATGCATGCGGCAATAATAATTTTTTTCATAATCACTCATTTTAAATGAATACTAACTTTTCTTTATATGTAGAATTATTTTTCTTCCTCCTTAAACCAGGAAGCATACATTAAATATCCATTGGCTATTTTCTGATTGAGTTCTTTGCTTTGTGCCTCGGGAATCTTTTTGATAAATTTGGCTGGAACTCCTGCCCATAGGCTTCCAGGTTCGATGACGGTGTTACTGAGTACCAGCGCTCCGGCAGCTACAATAGCTCCTTCACCTACGACCGCATGGTCTAGTATGGTAGAGCCCATTCCAATTAGAGCGCCGTCTTTTATAGTCGCACCATGTATGGTTACATTATGTCCTACAGAAACATCATTCCCGATTTCGACAACTGATTTTTGATATAATGTATGTACTACACTGCCGTCCTGGATATTTACGCGGTTACCTATGCGGATAGCATTAACATCGCCGCGTAATACGGCGTTAAACCAAATGCTGCAATCTTTTCCAATTACAACATCGCCAATAATAGTGGCATTATCGGCTAAATAACAGTTCTCGCCGATTTTTGGAGTGAATCCTCTCACTGATTTTATAAGTGCCATAATTAATTTCTACCGTTTTAAAGGAGATGTTACTTCTTTTAACCACTCGCGTTCCTCGTTGTTCAATTCCGGATTCAAACAATTGTAAACTTTTTCATGATATTGGTTGAACCATGTTATTTCTTCATCGCTCAGCATATCTGTCAGGATGGCTTCTTTGTCAATAGGGCAGAGGGTAAGTGGCTCGAATTTATAGTAAGTGCCGAATTCTGTCTCTTGTGACGGAACAATTAACATGGTATTTTCCGTACGTACTCCATGGCGTCCGGTTTTATATATACCGGGCTCGTTGGTTACTGTCATGCCTGGAACAAGTAAGGCCGGCATGTGGTTCATGCGGAATTGGTGAGGACCTTCGTGTACATTCAGAAAACAACCTACACCGTGGCCTGTTCCATGCAGGTAATTGATTCCGGCTTTCCACATAGGGAGGCGAGCCAGCGCATCTAGTTGTGTTCCGCAAGTTCCATGTGGAAATTGAGCCATTGAGAGTTGGATAAATCCTTTTAAGACTAATGTGTAATCTGTTTTTTCTTCTTTCGTGAGTGCTCCTAAAACGATAGTACGAGTAATATCAGTTGTTCCGTCCAAATATTGTGCTCCACTGTCCAGCAGCAGCATGCCTTCAGGTTTTAAGGGAATATCGGTTTCGGGGGTTGCTTCATAGTGAACAATAGCGCCATGAGCTTTATATCCGGCAATGGTGTCAAAACTGATACCATTGAAGTGGGGTTGTCCGGCGCGGAATTCGTATAATTTCTTATCTATACTTATTTCGGTTTCATTTCCAGTAGAAACAGCTGCTTTCAGCCAGCGGAGAAATTTAACCATGGCTACTCCGTCGCGTTTCATTGCGCGATGGAAGCCTTCTATTTCTGTCTCATTCTTTATCGCTTTTAAAAAAAGTACAGGCGAAGGAGCTATTTCTATTAAGGAATGGGCGCAGGCTGCTGCATGGACAGCGGCATTGATATTAGCTGACAACAGGAGCTTGCCGGTAAAATCTTTTAAATCTTTTTCAATTGTTGAATAAGGCCTTACTTTAATTTCGTTTTCTGTTAGATAGTCTTTTACTTCATCTGACAGTTTATTCTCTATTATATATAAGGTAGAACTATATTCCGTGATGAGAAGGTAACTTACAAATACCGGATTGCAGTGTACGTCACTTCCCCGTAAGTTTAGGGTCCATGCCACTTCATCCAGTGCGGAAATTAAAATGCCTGTGCAACTGTTACGACGGATTGCTTCTCGTATTTGAGTGATTTTATCCTTGTAACTGAGACCGGCATATTTCAATTCATGTATAAACACTTTGTTATCGGGCAATGCAGGCCGATCTGTCCATAATTCATTGAATGGATCGGGAGCAAGGGTTAAGTGTATCTGTTTTTTTTCTAATTCTTTCTGTAAGTTGCTTGTTTCTTGATAGCTGTTCACCCAGCCGTCTATACCCACATTGTCTTCTGCATTCAATACACAGCCCAACCACTCTACAATGGAAGGAGTTTCCGGTAATCGTTCCTTGAATAAAGTAATACCTGTGTTTTCCAATTGTTCGGCCGCTTGAAGAAAATAGCGTGAATCTGTCCAAAGTCCGGCTTTATCCAGTGTTACGACAACCGTACCTGCCGAACCTGTGAAACCTGATATCCATTTACGTGCTTCCCAATGTTTGGGGATATACTCTCCCGAATGGGGATCCGTACTGGGAATAATAAAGGCTGAAAGCTTGTGTTTACGCATGAAATTGCGCAGACTAGCTATTCTATTTATAATTTCCGATTTCATTTTAATAGGTTTATAATGGTTTGTACTAGAAAGCAAAGATACGATTTCTAGATTATTTTAAATAAATAATTGCGGAAAGTTTTGTAAATAAAGAAAGTATGTGTAATTTTGCGCCGCAATTTGACTATCGGAAAATATTAATAACAACATATTTAATAATTAAAAACAATGATTGTAGTACCAGTAAAAGAAGGCGAAAACATTGAAAAAGCGCTGAAGAAGTTCAAAAGAAAATTTGAGAAAACAGGTGTTGTAAAAGAACTAAGAGCTAGACAGCAGTTCGACAAGCCGTCTGTATTGAACAGGCTGAAAAGAGAACGTGCTATCTATGTTCAGAAACTTCAGCAAGTAGAAGAATAATTAAAAACTCGCACATTCTTTGAATAATTGAATTCTTTTTCATATATTCGTTGCTGAATTGATAAGCGACGTTTCTTATGATGACAGACTCTTTTTTGGATTATCTTCGATTTGAAAAAAACTATTCTGAAAAAACAATAGTTAGTTATGGAATAGATTTGACCAAGTTCGAAGAATACTTCAAGGGGAAAGACGAGAAAGTCGATTTTACAACGGTAGATGCTGATTTGGTTCGTGGTTGGGTGATGAACCTGATGGAGAATGGATATACATCTGCTTCTGTAAACCGAAAACTGAGTTCACTCCGGTCGTTTTATCGTTTCCTTCTAAAGAAAGGTGTGATAGAGGAGGATCCGATGTTGAAAATCATTGGACCGAAAAATAAGAAACCTCTTCCTGTATTTCTGAAAGAACGTGAAATGGACCGACTCTTGGATGATGTTCCTTTTAAGGAGGATTTTACAGGTTGTCGGGATAGAATGGTGTTGGAAATGTTTTATGCTACAGGCATGCGGCTTTCCGAGTTGATAGGGCTGAATGATGTGGATGTCGATTTTTCTGCGTTTCTGATAAAAGTAACGGGAAAGAGAAATAAACAGCGTTTAATTCCTTTTGGAGAAGAATTGCGAAGGGCGATGTCTGTTTATCTGAAAATAAGAAATGAAGTGTTGCCTGGAAAGGCAGAGGCGTTTTTCGTTCTAAAAAACGGAAAACGGATGTATCCTGGAAAGGTGTATCTTTTAGTGAAACGGAACCTGTCAAAAGTGGTGTCGTTAAAAAAAAGAAGTCCGCATGTGTTGAGACATACTTTTGCAACTGCTATGTTGAATAATGAGGCAGAGTTGGGCGCAGTGAAGGAATTACTGGGCCATAGTAGTCTGACTACAACGGAAATTTATACGCATACGACTTTTGAGGAACTTAAAAAAGTTTATGAACAAGCTCATCCAAGAGCGTAAAAAAGGAGGTATTTATGGAAGTTAGAATTCAAGCCATTCATTTCGATGCAACAGAAAAACTTCAGGATTTTATTCAGAAGAAAACTGCTAAGTTAGAAAAGTATTGTGACGATATAAATAAAGTGGAGGTGTCATTAAAAGTTGTAAAGCCTGAAACTGCGATGAATAAGGAGGCTAGTATAAAAGTGCTGGTGCCTAATGGTGAATTTTTTGCAGAAAAGGTGAGTGATACATTTGAAGAGTCGGTTGATGTATGCGTAGATGCGCTTTCTAAGCAATTGACAAAATATAAAGAAAAACTACGCGGTAAATAAAAAAAAACACCGAAAGTTTTTGAGATTTAAAATAAATATCTAACTTTGCAGCCGCTTAACCATTCAAGGCGGAATGGTTGCGAAGTTAGATATGACAAGCCTCTTTAGCTCAGTTGGCCAGAGCACGTGATTTGTAATCTCGGGGTCGTTGGTTCGAATCCGACAAGAGGCTCAAGAAAAGATGCTGAGAAGCTGTTGTTCTTTGAAAGTAAGTTGGGCAAATACCAGAGTGGCCAAATGGGGCAGACTGTAAATCTGCTGTCTTTCGACTTCGGTGGTTCGAATCCATCT
>NZ_JBDFXP010000044.1:0-39607 GCF_040911965.1 Phocaeicola sp. RTP21359st1_B8_RTP21360_211022 | reverse complement strand
GGAAAAGGCTAATGACTAAAAAGGGATCATTAGACTTTTTGTTTTAATATACTATATAGAATCGCGGAGACGCTTACGGCTGGAAGTAACTGACAGGAAACTGAAGGTTCTCCTATCAGGATACTTCCCTATTTTACAAGCAGTTAGACCGGCTGAATGAACTGAAGAGACACTCCGGTTTTCATGTACCGAAGCCCCTTTTCCATCATTACAGCTGGTTCACCGCCGTCAAATACTTATCCATCGTTGTAGCCTTCTTTATCGCTTTCTTTATCTTCCGGTCCGCATCGGGCAGCAGATATTCCCAATAAGGCTTCATTTTACTCAGCAATTGCGCCTCTCCCTGTAAATGGGATTCATAATATTGAAGAAGGCGTGCGTGAAGCGCCTTCACCTTTTCATACAGCTCATCGGGAGAAAAAACGGTTCCGTTTGCATATTCCCAAGCCAAAGCAGGATTGGCCAGCAACCCGCGTCCCAGCATGACGCCCTCCAGGCGGGGAAACTCCTCGTCCACCTTCCGGATATCTTCCACCGTCAGCAAGTCACCGTTATACACCAACGGATGGGCGCACTCCTCATAGAAAGCGGTGAACGCAGCCAAGTCCACCTCTCCCTTGTACTGTTGCTTCCCGATACGAGGATGCAGAACGATCCGCCGCAAGGGGGCAGCGTTCAACAAAGGCAACAACGGCCGCCATTCATCCGCACACTCCCATCCCAATCTCATCTTGACGGAGAAACCCAGTTCCGGATAGTGCACCAGCTCTTTCAATAAAGCTTCCACCTCGGCCGGATACGGCAAAATGCCCGAACCCTTATGTTTCCCTGTCATCAGGGGAAAAGGACAACCCATATTGATATCCGCTTCCTTGTACCCTTTCTCTATAAACAAACCGGCCAGCCGTTCCAGTTCGGCAGGAGTGGAAGCGATAAGCTGGGGAATCAGCCGGGACACAGTATTGTTTCCAGAAGCGATCTCCCGTACATCCTTGTTACGGAACTCTCCTTTCTCCATCCGCACAAAGGGGGTATAATAAGCATCTATCCCACCAAAAACTTCCTGATGAAGATTTCTCCAGGGGGCTTCCGTAAAACCTTGCAAAGGGGCAGCGTACAGTTTCATTTGTTTCTTTTTTTAAGTTTATCTGCAAAGTAACACATTTTTCTTATACCTTTGCCTTATGGAAAAGTATATTTATGAACTGAAGATGAAGGTACGCGATTATGAATGCGACCTGCAGGGTATTGTGAACAATGCCAACTATCAACATTATCTGGAACATACGCGCCATGAGTTTCTCACATCGGTGGGCATCAGTTTCGCACGCTTGCACGAAGAAGGAGTGGACCCGGTAGTGGCGAGGCTCACCATGGCGTTCAAAACTCCGCTGCGCAGCGGTGACGAATTCGTGTCCAAGCTCTATCTGAAAAAAGAAGGTATTAAATATGTGTTCTATCAGGACATTTTCCGTCTGCCCGACATGAAAGTGACTGTCAAGGCCACTGTAGAATCAGTATGCGTGGTAAACGGCAGATTAGGGGACAGCGCTCTATTTGACGAGACTTTCGCCCCCTATCTGAGCGAATGACACAAGACGAACAAATTTGCAGCCTGGCCCTGACCCGGATACCGGGATTGGGACCGACAGGCGCATTCAGACTGGTGAGCAGTCTGGGAAGCGCCACCCGTGTTTTCGAACACCGCAAAGAGCTGTCACAACTGGTCCCCGGAGTAAGCGAAAAGATCATTACTGCGTTGAATAACTCCGAAGCTTTCCGGCGTGCAGAGCAGGAACTTACTTTCTGTGAGAAAAATCATATCCGCTGCCTCACCTTAAATGATGAAGGTTATCCCGGCCGTTTGCGTGAATGTGATGATGCTCCGCTAGCTTTATTTTACCGGGGAAATGCCGATCTGAATGCACTGCATGTCATCAATATGGTAGGAACCCGTCATGCCACCCCCTACGGACAGGATATCTGCACCCGTTTCCTTGCCGACTTGTCGGTGTTGTGCCCAAACGCCTTGATAGTGAGCGGGCTGGCTTATGGCATTGATATCCATGCGCATCGCGCCGCCCTGCAGAATCATTTCAAGACCATAGGCGTGCTGGCACACGGACTGGACCGTATTTATCCTGCCGAACATCGGAAGACAGCCGTCAGCATGTTGGAACAGGGAGGTTTGCTGACCGAATTTACAAGCGGAACCAATCCCGACAGGCAGAATTTCGTGAAACGAAACCGCATTGTGGCAGGTATGAGTGACGCCACCGTCGTTATCGAATCCGCCGCCAAAGGGGGAGCCCTCATCACCGCCGAACTGGCGGAAAGTTATCACCGGGACTGTTTTGCCTTTCCGGGACGATGCAACGACGAATATTCCATAGGCTGCAACAATCTGATAAGAAAAAACCAGGCAGTGCTTATCACATCGGCCGAAGATTTAGTGAAGGCCATGGGATGGGAAAGCAGCCCCAAAACCGAGAAAACAGTACAACGGGAATTGTTCCCTGATTTAAGCGAGGAAGAGGAACGAATAGTAAAACGACTCGGCAAAATGCCGGAAGGATTACAAATCAACACATTGGTGATAGACACCAACATACCTGTAAACCGAATGAGTGCATTACTGTTTGAATTAGAAATGAAAGGGGTGATACGAGCACTGGCAGGAGGAGTGTACCGGTTAATAATGTAACCATGTATCAAGATACTCATATACCCATTGACATACGGTAGCTGTACCGTGAACGGGTACATGAGTATATTGATGCATGGTTATTGCACTCCTAGTTCGGCAAAGCCCATCGGTCCGTCATTTTCCACCATCCGCACTGCTTTCAACAGCACATATCTGGCTGTTACCGGACTGAAGTAGACCGATTGGAGAATCGGATTGTTCTTGATGTTCGAGAATTCCCCGCTGCTCACCACCTGGTTCACCGCACCGGCTTCCGTGCCGACTGAAATCTCATAGGCAGCTATCAGTCCTTTGTTATACTCGCTCTGGTCGGGTAAATAATGGAAAGAAGAAACAGTCTGTTCCGTACCTAAATCCATCAGAAGCGTATTGCCGTCCACAAAGCAAGTAGTGGCGGCATCTTTATCCGCACATTTTCCGGCTTCCGCTTCATCTACCTTCGGCAATGTAAACGGATATGTTTTCAGTTCCTCCGCTTTTGCTGTAAACACATCAAGGGTTTCTCCTGCATAATAAGCCTCTATATTATTGATACACAGGCAGGCGCGTGATTTCTCAAAGTTCACGCGAAGTTTGTCCGTAGTGACAGTCTCAAAACGAAGCAAACGTTTATAACCGATTGTAGTAGTCTCTTCATTCAGTTTCACAGGCAGCCACTCCCCTTCCTTATTATATTCCACCACAAAGGACTGTACACGCTGTCCCAACGGAATGTATTCCTGCAACAGCATACGGTTTACCTTCTGCGGGACCGGCCATTCAAACTCGATAACAGCCGATGTGACGCTATCCTCCGTAGCCCAATATGTATCATACTCTCCATCCGTCACCGCCTTTGCCGTATATTTTCCACCCCGTTCATTGGAAACTATCGGAAGAACACCTTTCAACAGATTGTTTGCCAACTGTTTCTGTACATTCTTATAAAAATCAACAGCATTCGCCGAATCTGTAGGGTGAATCAATCCATCCCGGTTTACGGGGAAATTAAGCAATAAAGTCGCATTATGCCCCACACTGCGGTAATAAAGGTCTGTCAATTGCTCCACCGTCTTCACCCGGTCGTCCTCCTCCGGATGATAAAACCAGCCCGGACGGATAGACACATCACACTCGGCAGCCGTCCACTGATTGCCGTCCGCATGTCCGTATTGCAGTTCCCTATACTTAGGATATCCCGGATAAACCTCTCCGGCACGCAAGAAAGACCAGTTTGTCGCTCCGGCAAATCCATTCTCGTTACCTACCCAGCGGCATCCGGGACCGCCATCCGAGAATACAACAGCCTGCGGCTGAAACTTGTCAATCATTTCATAGGCACGCGCATAGTCATAGTAAGTCTTCCGGTCTATGGTACGGGAATCTTTTGCTCCGCCATACCAGCCATCACCGCCATTGGCCCCGTCAAACCAGATTTCAAACACCGGACCATAATTGGTCAGCAACTCGTACAACTGTCGATAGAAATAATCCACATATTCCGGAGTTCCATAATTGGCCTGATGCCTGTCCCACGGTGAGAGATAGACAGCGAATTTTATACCATACTTCTTGCAAGCTTCCGAAAGATCACGCACTATATCCCCTTTCCCGTCTTTATAAGGCGTGTTACGGATACAGTATTCGGTCAGCCCCGTAGGCCACAGGCAAAATCCGTCATGATGTTTTGCCGTAAGGATAACTCCTTTCATCCCTGCCGCCACAAAGGTTTTCACCCATTGTTCGCAGTCCAGTTTGACAGGATTGAATGTAGCAGGATCGGAATCTCCATATCCCCATTCACGATCATTGAACGTGTTCAGTCCGAAATGTACGAAAGCGTATGTCTCCATTTTCTGCCAATCCACCTGTTTCTTTTCAGGAATGGGGAAAACAGGTTCAGGAGCATTCACAGCTGGAGCGCAGGCATTCAGTAATGCAACAGCAGCTCCCAAGCATAAAAGGTTTGCGTGTCTTTTCATTTAGATTGTCAATTAATTACATTGACACAAAGATAACATAAAATCCGATGGATGAAAACAAGAAGCTGAATATTTTAAAAGACAGGAAACTTGACAGGCAGGAAAAGAACAAAAGCGAAGGGCTTAAAAAAGGAAAAGGAGCAACGCTTTGCTCCAACCTTTGTTAACCTTAAATCTAATACTATGAAAAAAATCACATGACAAATGTACAACTTACACTCATTTTCTCCAAATATTTAGTTCAATTTCGCTTTTCATTTAGTATTATTTCACAAATACAACCGTTTTCGCACACAACATTACAATTAGATTGAAAAACACGGATTAAAAAAGGAATATGAAACATTGCCCTATCCATATGATAAGACCGTTCATTTCTGTCCATTGGAAAGTAAAAAGCAAAAAGAAAGTATTCCTCTGATTATTCACTCCAAATAAAAGTAAGCTTCCCTGCCCTTCTCATTATCCGGCTGCCCAAACTTGCAAATTCTGTCCAATCGCTTCACTAACCCTTTCACGTCCGAAAATAGAACATTTAATACGTTTTTTTTCAGATTTTATCACCTATATTTGCTCCACACATAATGGTAATCCATGGAAAAACGCACTACTATATTCAGCATATTTGTGTTTTTGTGCCTACTGACCAATAGCACTTATGCCCGGACGACAGAGTACGAAAATCCCAAAGATACCATATTGGACATGATGCTCTATTTTGACCTGAAGGCCCGACAGGCGGACAAGGATTACCAAGGAAACGGTAAAACGCTGGCAACATTGGATTCCCTGCTTGCCCATCCTGCCCGCAGCAGACATCTTTATTCCATTATTCTGGTTTCACCGGATTCATATAACGGAAAAAAAGAACCGGACATAGCGCCGGGCCTAAAAAGAAGCGAGGAAGTAAAAGCGTTCTTATGTCGGAAATATCCGCAAGTCAATGCCGCCCAAATCTGTATCCGTACAGGAGAAGAATACGGGGATGCCTTACGGAAACTGATAACGGACGACAGGCTGGTCCCCGACCGGGAGGATGTATTGGCATTGATAGATTATCACCATGACAATCCTGTAAAAATGCAAGATTTCTTGCAACATCTGGATGCCGGCATACCTTATCAATATATTTCCAACCGGCTGCTACCGGAGCTCAGACGGACAAAAATAAGAGTCTGCCTGTCTTATCCGGAAGAAAAGGAAGGAAAAAACTCCTCCACGGAACAGGCGGCCATGATAGAAGAAACTGAATTCATTCCGATTGACAGGGAAACGACCATTGCGCCAATAGCGGTGCAAGCACTCCCACAAAAGGAAAGGAGACAAGTAATAACAGAAACAGAAAAAACAGTAACAAAGGCAGAAAAGGAAAAAGAGACAAAAGCAAAACGGGGAAAAAAGCCCAAAGAAAAGGCAGCAAGAAGAGACAAGACAGCCGGCAACACAGTGCTTGCACTGAAAAATAATTTATTGTACGACCTGGCACTGGCGCCTAATATAGAAATAGAAATTCCTGTAGGAAAGCGGTGGTCAGTGAACCTGGAATATAAAAGCCCCTGGTGGTCCAACAGTAGCAAAGAAATCTGCTACCAGCTGATTTCGGGAGGAATAGAAAGCCGCTACTGGCTGGGCAACCGTGAACTGCATCACCGGTTGAACGGACATTTCTTTGGATTGTATGCCGAAGGAGGTATCTACGACTTTCAGTTTAAAGGAGACGGCTACCAAGGTAAATATTACGGTGCGGCAGGATTCACTTATGGATATTCCACTTCAGTGTCACGGCATCTGGCATTGGAATTCAGCCTGGGCATAGGCTACCTGACCACGGAATATCAAAAGTACACTCCCTATGAAGGGTCACTAGTTTGGATGAGTAGCGGGAATTACACCTTTATAGGCCCTACGAAAGCAAAAATTTCGTTGGTATGGGTGATAACAAAGAAGAGAGGAAGAAAATGAAAAAGACAAGGTACGTAGCTCTTGTACTTTTATCTTCACTATTGACTTTAGTGGGATGCAGCCGACGCGAGATTCTGGACGATTATCCCGTAACAGGAATAAATATCCGTTTGGACTGGGAAGGAGTAACCGGCCGTCTGCCGGAAGGAGTCCGGGTTATTTTCTATCCCAAGGACGCCCAAGGAAGAAAGATTGATACTTACTTGCCGGCAAAAGGCGGAGAAATGAAAGTGCCCCCGGGGCATTACTTGGCAGTGATTTACAATTATGACACCGAAGTAGTGCAAGTAAAAGGCGAAGACAGTTACGAAACGATAATGGCGTGTACAGGAAACTGCACGGGATTGGGCGACAGCGAAACAGAAAACATGGTATGGGGACCGAATAATTTTTATGTGGCAACCCTGGACGATGTAGAGATAGGAAAAGGAGAAGAGTTACCGACACTAGAGGTAAGACCAAAATCTGTGGTAACCACTTACATCTTTTCAATAAAGACAGAGGGGCTGAAAAATGTCTCATCGATCATTGGCAGTGTTTCCGGAATGGCTGAATGTTACCATTTAGGTAAAGGAGCCGGCTTATGCCGCTTCGCTCCCATTTATTGTGAAACCGGTAAAGGGAATGGGGTTATAAAAGGGAGTTTCACCTGTTTCGGACATCCCGAACTGACGCAGGCAAGAGCTGATATCACTCAGTTTCTGAATCTGATCATAGTAAGGGTGGATGGTTCCAGACAAGAAGCGAAAGTGGAAATAACGGAAGCGGTAAAACCTCCTGAAGACGAGCCGGGAGAAGGTGATGAAAAACCTCAAGAGTCCGAGATAGAGATTGAGCTTCCGGATGACGAGAAAATTGTAGTGGATGATGTAGAGGTTCCTCCAGATGAAAGTGGCGGTGGATTTGATGGGAGCGTTAGTGACTGGGACGATGAAACAAATGTGGAATTACCGGTTGGTTAAGATATAAAATAAAGAGTCATAGAATTATTAACTTAAAACACACAGAATATGAAGAAGATTTTATTTGCAGCTTTAGCTGTACTGGCAATCACAAGTTGCTCACAGAATGAAGAAATTGAAGCTCCGACACAAAAAACGGAAATTAATTTCCGAAGCGTAGTTGGGAAGTCATCCAGAGCTGCAGAAGCTACAACTGAAAACTTGGAATCCCAAGGTTTCATACTTTACGCCTATAATACTAAAACAATTACAATGGACAAAGTAACAGCAGGTAGCTTAACAACAACATTTATTAATGGGAAAAAAGCAACTTGTACTAACTCTAACTGGTCCGTAGCAGATGGTCCATATTATTGGCCAATAGCCGAAAATTTACAATTTTTTGCTTACTCACCTGAAGCCGGCGGTATTACAAATTATGCCACAACCGGTACTTACCCGAGTTTCACGTATACTCTTCAGACGATACAGACAGATTTACTAGCCGCCTGTGTAACAGATAAAGCAAAAACCAATAGTGCAACCTCTGTTGGAAGTGTAGATTTAACATTCAATCATATTTTAACTCAGATTAATTTCAAGCTCCAAGGTAAAGACACAGGATTCAAATACAATGTTACATCTATAAAATTATCAGGAGTTGCAAATAGCGGTACTTATACTTATAACGCAGATAAAGGTGCATGGAGCGCTCAAACTGGCAATGAAGAATATACATATAATGCTACCTACTCTGAAATTGACGGTACAGCAACAAGCGAAATTGCGACAAGCAGTAATGCATTAATGTTAATCCCTCAGAATGATCTATCGTCAGTCAAGATTACTGTTACTTATTCCACGACTAATGATAATGGCAAAGTATTTGAAGGAACAAAAGAAGCCACATTAACCGGAACATGGGATATAGGCAAAAAAATACTTTATACGTTAACATTACCTGCCGGTGCTGAAGAATTAACATTTACAGCCCAAGCGGATGGGTGGACAAATGAAGATCCCCAACCTAGCCCAATTGAGCCCAATAAATAAATCACATCCATTTGTCAGGCCAATTATAATTTCCTGATAAGAACATAACAATTTCCTGCTCCGCAATGAAACACCGTATCATCCCCACCATGATTTGCGATTTCATTTGCGGAGCATTTTTACCTGTTGTCAATCAACCGTCCTCAAAAAGTATATGCGATAGTTATGCAGCTCGCCAATGATACCGGAGAAATTGGAGGATGATACTACACATTCCATAATCTATGCTGTTTTAGCCGGTATACCTCCCCATGGATACACACAAAGATACTTTCTTTCTGCTACTTTCCCAACAATTGTAACTTCTTTGTGTTTGGCCACACAAATTTAGCCCTCTATGCTCACGCCCACAGGCTATCGTTTTCCGTAACGGCAGAAGACAAACAAGTGGAAACAGGATTCTTCGGTCTTTTTCCTGAAACTTATTGCAAATTATCCATATTTGACCTACATTTGTCAAATCAACCAAAAGAACACAAGCGTTTCTAACATCTATATATGTCTGGTCTGCCCTGTAATGAAAGGATGGATTGTACCCAATGCCCTAAAGCAGTGGAGAACAGCATCCATTACACACATAACAAAAAAGGTTTCCACTTACCCCCACATAAGTGTGAAACCAATATTTTATTTTTCTTACTCAAAGGTCAAATATTAATCAATAGTGAAGAATATGCCGGAACCATCATCAATTCCGGAGAATTTGTGCTGCAAGCTATCGCATCAAAAGTGGAAATACTGGCCATGACAGACTCGGAAGGTATTCTGTACACATTTGATGACCCTAAAGCCTTCTGCTATGACCGCTATACCTATATATTGAAAAACGTGCCTCCGCCACTCATCTCCGAGCCACTGAAAATAAAGCCCGAAATAAAGCTTTTCCTTGAAGGGGTTGCTTCCTATCTGAATGCAGACAAAATTTGTAAAGAGCTGCTCGAATTCAAGCGTAAAGAACTTTATTATCTGTTGGCGCACTATTACACAGACTATGAGCTATCTCCTGTTGTACACAGCCTATCCCAATACACCAGCAGTTTTGAATATTTCATATTAAAGCACCACAAACAAATAAAGTCCGTAGAGGAGTTCGCACAACTGGGCGGCTACAGCGTCACCACCTTCCGCCGCATTTTCAAAGCCATCTTCAACGAACCGGCCTATGAATGGATGATGAAACAGCGCAAAGAAAGTATCCTTTACCAATTGCGCTATACAGATGCTTCCATCTCCGAAATCTGCTTTGGACATGGATTTGAATCTCTCTCACATTTTTCCAACTTCTGTAAGAAGTCCTTTGGCGACTCTCCCAGAAACATCCGTAAAAAAGAAAAGGAAGAAACTTCACCCAATACATAATTATAAAAAAAATGCCCCGCCAAAAGGCAGGGCACTCTCAAATATCAAGTAAAACTAACCGTAATTAGTCTTTCAGCTTCGCAGCAATAAATTCACGGTTCAAACGAGCAATGTTGCTGATAGAAACCAGCTTCGGACATTCTGCCTCACAAGCACGAGTGTTTGTACAGTTACCAAAGCCCAGTTCATCCATTTTGCTCAACATAGCTTTCGCACGGCGTGCAGCTTCCACTTTACCTTGAGGTAACAGTGCCAACTGGCTGACCTTTGCAGAAACAAACAACATAGCAGAACCATTCTTACATGCAGCAACACAAGCACCACAACCGATACATGCAGCAGCATCCATAGCCTCATCGGCAATAGGTTTTGCAATAGGAATTGCGTTAGCGTCAGGAATACCACCGGTATTGATTGACACGTAACCACCCGCCTGCATAATCTTGTCGTATGCGCTGCGGTCTACCATCAAGTCGCGGATTACCGGGAAACCGGCAGAACGCCAAGGCTCAACAGTAATGGTGTCACCGTCTTTGAAACGACGCATATAAATCTGGCAGGTAGTAGCACCTGTAGCAGGTCCGTGAGGATGTCCGTTGATATACATAGAGCACATACCGCAGATACCTTCACGACAGTCGTGGTCGAATACGATAGGTTCTTTACCTTCATTGATAAGCTGCTCGTTCAAGATATCCATCATTTCCAGGAATGAGGTATCACCCGGAATATCTTTCATTTGGAAGGTATCAAAATGTCCTTTATCCTTAGGACCTTTCTGACGCCAAACTTTCAGTGTGAAACTTATATTTTTATCCATGATTTCTATACAATTAATAATTAAGACTTATAGTTACGAGTTTGAACCTTAACGAACTGATAGTTCAAATCTTCCTTGATCAATTCGGGTTCTTTTCCTTCACCTGTGTATTTCCAGCAAGCTACATACGAGAACTTGTCATCGTGACGAAGCGCTTCACCCTCCGGAGTCTGGTGTTCTTCACGGAAGTGACCACCACAAGATTCCTCACGGTTCAATGCATCGTAAGCCATCAGCTCACCGATTTCGATGAAATCAGCCAGGCGGATTGCCTTTTCAAGTTCCACATTCAATTCATTAGCTTCACCCGGAATGCGAAGGTCGCTCCAGAAGGTCTTTCTTACTTCTTTCAGTTTAGCCAGAGCAGTAGTCAAAGATTCCTTGGTACGTCCCATACCTACGAAGTCCCACATGATGTGACCCAGTTCCTTGTGAATAGAGTCTACTGAACGATGACCCTTGATATTCATCAGTTTCTGGATCTTATCGTTTACAGCCTTTTCGGCAGCCACAAATTCAGGAAGGTCTGTCGAGAAACGGGGAACCTGAATCTGGTCTGACAAATAGTTCTGGATAGTATAAGGCAATACGAAGTAACCGTCAGCCAATCCCTGCATCAATGCAGATGCACCCAAACGGTTTGCACCGTGGTCAGAGAAGTTAGCTTCACCGATAGCATACAAGCCCTTGATAGAAGTCATCAGTTCATAGTCAACCCAGATACCACCCATCGTATAGTGGATAGCCGGGAATATCATCATCGGAGTCTTGTACGGATTTTCGTCAGTGATTTCTTCGTACATATCGAACAAGTTACCGTAACGGGCACGAACTACATCTTCACCCAGACGGTCGATAGCGTATTTAAAGTCAAGGAATACGGCCAGACCTGTGTTGTTCACACCGAAACCGGCGTCGCAACGTTCTTTCGCAGCACGTGAAGCAACGTCACGGGGAACCAGGTTACCGAATGCCGGATAACGGCGTTCCAAGTAGAAGTCGCGGTCTGCATCAGGAATATCGGTCGGTTTCTTAGTTCCTGCCTGCAATGCCTTGGCATCTTCCAGCTTTTTAGGAACCCAGATACGTCCGTCATTACGCAATGACTCGGACATCAAAGTCAGTTTAGACTGCTTGTCACCGTGTACAGGGATACAGGTCGGGTGGATCTGTGCAAAGCAAGGATTGGCAAAGTAAGCACCTTTGCGGTAAACCTGCATAGCAGCCGAACCATTTGACGCCATAGCGTTGGTAGACAAGAAGTAAGTATTACCATAACCGCCGGTACCGATAACTACCGCATGGGCAGCGAAACGTTCAATCTTACCTGTAACCAAATTACGGGCGATGATACCACGGGCGCGTTCCACACCTTCGTTATCCTTAATCAGCACAACGTCCAACATCTCATAACGAGTGTACAACTTCACGTTACCACGCTGAACTTCACGGCTCAATGCAGAATAAGCACCCAGCAACAACTGCTGTCCGGTTTGACCGCGGGCATAGAATGTACGTGATACCTGAGCACCACCGAATGAACGGTTATCCAGCAAACCACCGTATTCGCGAGCGAAAGGAACACCTTGAGCTACGCACTGGTCGATGATAGCATTTGACACTTCGGCCAGACGATAAACGTTAGCTTCGCGTGCACGGTAGTCACCACCTTTGATTGTATCGTAGAAAAGACGGTAAACAGAGTCACCATCATTTTGATAATTCTTAGCAGCATTGATACCTCCCTGTGCAGCAATAGAGTGTGCACGACGGGGAGAGTCCTGGATACAGAAGTTTAATACCTTGAAACCCAGAGCACCCAGTGAAGCAGCAGCCGAAGCACCTGCCAAACCGGTACCTACCACAATAATGTCAAGACGACGTTTGTTGGCAGGGTTTACCAATTTTTGATGAGCTTTATAATTGGTCCATTTCTCGGCTAAAGCGCCTTCAGGAATTTTAGAATCTATAGTAGCCATATTCATTTACAATTTTATCATTTACAATTTACGATTAGCAAGCACCACAAGCGAGTGATTTCACGAAGTAGATAACGACTACTGCTGCAAAACCAAGAACTACCAAAGTAGAGTAGATGTTACCAATAGTCTTCCAACGCTCGAACCAGATTTTATTGCTCCAGCCCAAAGTCTGCAAAGCACTCCAGAATCCGTGAGTCAGGTGGAACCACAAAGCTGCTAACCAAATGAGGTAAAGCACTGTAAATACAGGGCATCCGAATGTTTCACGAATGTAAGCGGCACCGTCTGTAGGACCGAATGCGCCCAAATCATGAACACCGATAATTTCGGCAAACTGCATTTTGTACCAGAAATTGGCAAAATGAAGAGCCAATCCGGCAATGACAACAATACCCAGGACAAGCATGTTCTGAGATGCCCATTCCACAGTTTTAGGTTTAACGTTCACTGCATAACGTTCGCTACCGCGAGCTGCACGGTTCTGCATGGTCAACCAGAAAGCGTAGATGATGTGAATTACAAACAGAGCAGCCAGCCCGGCAGTTGCAACCAACGCGTACCAGTTAGCTCCCAAGAATTCACAAATCATGTTGTAAGCATCTTCCGAGAAGAGCGCAACAAGGTTCATCGCCATGTGAAACGTCAGAAACAGGACAAGGGCGATACCTGTGACACTCATCACCACTTTCCTTCCAATAGATGAATTACTTAACCACATAAATGATTGAATTTAAATTATTTAATTGTTAGAACTAAAAATTCTGTTAAAAGCTGTGTATTCACGATGCAAAAGTAAAGGAATTCTAGCGATAATACAAGGAATTATGGAAATTATTCTTTAATTCGGGGAAGGGTAAATGCGAATTACATTATTTCCCTATCTTTGCACTGAACAAATGCCAAACTAAATGAAACGCCAAAGGATTATTTTTCTCATACTGACAGCCTGTTTTACATTCAGCCTCAGCGCACAGAATATAGACATCAACACGTTGAAAACCATCAACCGATGGGATGTACACGGACTGAGCCGCGGATTGTCCGCTAGCGGAGTGATTCTACCCGTAGGAATACCTACAGCCATGGGACTCTATGCATTGATAAAAAAAGACCACCAGCCGATGCTGAAAGATGCCATTTACATAGGAACCAGTGTGATTGAAGCAGTGGGGATTACATACGCCGCCAAACATATAATAGGTCGTGACCGGCCTTTTGTAAAGTATCCGGATAAGATTCATGCATACGGAGCACCGGATGCCGACAGTCCGTCATTCCCTTCAGGACACACTGCGGCAGCTTTTTCTTTAGCCACCTCACTCTCCATCACTTATCCTAAGTGGTATGTTATCGCCCCTTCAGCCGTATGGGCTTGCGGAGTAGGGTTTGCCCGGATGAACCAAGGGGTGCACTATCCCAGTGATGTAGTGGCAGGAGCCGCTATCGGAGTAGGATGTGCTTTCGTGAACGTGTATGTGAACCGATGGCTGAATAAGGTACTATTCGGGAGACAGATAAAGTGATGGTTGGAAAATTATTCCACACCTAAAAGAAGACACAGCAGAAGTTTTTCAGACAACTGCAGGAGTGCAACTATGCGCCCCTGCAGTTAATATAAAGTCTTGACTATCGCTTTTTCAACAGCAGCCCCTCAAAGTCCGGTTGCTCCAACAGTTCCAGCGCTTTCCTGATACTTTCATTCGCGTCATTAATGACGTGATAATATTCATTCATATCCCATAAATCACGGGCTATCAATGCTTTCATCTGCAACCTCAGCAGAGGCAGGGCCTTTTGATACTCTTCTTCATTATATTCCACTCCCATCTCCTTGCCGGTAGCAACCAGTTGTGCCAACATATCCGGAGTCACTTCAAAACGTTTGTAGAACTCATTGAAAGTCTTGTATTTGCCCAGCCACTCTTTACGATGGGCATCAATAAAATGGAAATGAGCTTTCATCAATGCTCCTTTATCACGCAACTGACGATGGTATTTAGTATAGAGAGTCGTATCAATCGGCACAAAATAATCGGGCATGATCCCTCCGCCACCATATACCGTACGGGCCAACCTATGAGTCTTGAACTTCAGTGAATCCGGAAAGTGGATGCTGTCTTCACTCATCATTTCTCCTTTATTATAACGGTCTATCAGGTCTTCATTATACTTTTCAATGCTCTCGTAAGGTTTCTGGATACAACGTCCGGCAGGCGTATAATAGCGGGCCACCGTCAGACGGATCATCGAACCGTCCGGCAAATCAATGGGACGCTGCACCAAGCCTTTACCAAAACTGCGCCGGCCCACAACAACTCCTCTGTCCCAATCCTGAACAGCTCCGGTCACAATCTCACTGGCAGAAGCCGAAAATTCATCAACCAATACCATCAGACGACCGTTCTGAAACTCGCCCGTACCTTTGGCAAAAAACTCGCTACGAGGATTACGACGGCCCTCCGTATAGACAATCAGTTCCTTTTTACCCAAAAATTCATTGGCAATATCGATAGCAGCATTCAAATACCCCCCGCCATTGCCCTGCAAATCAAGAATCAAGTCTTTCATTCCTTTCTTCTGCAACCCGGTCAGCGCTTTCTTGAACTCCTCATGGGTAGTGGCGGCAAAACGGTTGATACGAATATAACCGATCTTATCTTTAATCATATAGGAAGCATCCAGGCTGTAAACAGGTATTTTATCCCTTTTCACCGTAAAGGGGAGCAGTTCCTTCACCCCTCGGCGAAGTATTTTCAGATTCACTTTTGAATCTTTAGGACCACGGAGACGACGCATAATATCCTCGGTACTCATCTTTACACCGGCTATCAGCGTATCTTCCACCATGACGATACGATCACCGGCCAGAATACCGACTTTTTCGGACGGTCCGCCCGATACAGGCTGTATCACCAGCAAAGTGTCCTCCGCCATATTAAACTGTATACCGATACCTTCGAAGTTTCCCTGCAACGGCTCGTTCATTCTCTTCACTTCCTCCGGATCAGAATAGGTAGAATGAGGATCAAGCTGCTCCAGCATTTTTACGATAGCTTCTTCCACCAGCTTTCCCTCATTGACTTCGTCTACATAAAGATTGGCAATGGCAAATTCCGCCAGTTGCAACTTACGTGCCGGAGAATTCAGAAATTTACTCTCCTGAGCCTGTGCGGCTACGATAGAAAAAAAGCAGGCAATCAAGCCTGCAAAATACATAGTATATTTCATGGTCAGTCTATTTTCATTCCTTCAGGCAAGAATGGCGTCACATCTTTGCCAAACTGCAACAATTCTCTTACAATCGTAGAGCTGATAGAGGTTAGTTCCGGCTCCGTAAACAACAGAATCGTTTCTATTCCGGCCAGTTTCCGGTTGATATCGGCTATAGTTTCCTCATATTCAAAATCGTGTACGGTACGGATACCACGAACAATGAACTGCGCCTCCTTAGCTCGGGCAAAGTCAATGGTCAGACAATCATAAGCATCGACCTTTACCCGGGGATCATCCGCAAAAAGTTTCTCGATCATCTCCACTCGTTTCTCTGTAGGAAACCAAGTTTTCTTATTCTCATTGATACCGATGCCGATCACCACTTCGTCCATAAAAGTCAACGCTCTCTTCACGACCGAATAATGACCGATGGTAAAAGGATCAAAGGTTCCCGGAAATATCGCTCTTCTCATATTTTTTAGTGATTCACTCACGCAATATCTTCTTCTACAACAAGGTTATCTATAATAAAATTCTGACGTTCCATCGTGTTCTTACCCATGTAGAACTCCAGTAATTCCTTTACCAGATCAGTCTTGCGGAGGGAAACTTGCTCCAAACGCATATCTTTGCCGATAAAGTGCTTGAATTCATCGGGTGAAATCTCTCCCAAACCTTTGAACCGTGTGATTTCGGGATTGGGGCTTAACCGTTCGATTGCGGCAACCCGTTCTTCTTCCGAATAACAATATACCGTTTCATAAACTCCTTTCTTGCGGTTACGGACACGGAACAAAGGAGTCTGAAGGATATATACATGACCTTTCTTTATCAAATCGGGGAAGAATTGCAGGAAGAAGGTAATCAGCAACAAACGGATGTGCATACCGTCCACATCGGCATCTGTTGCCACAATCACTTTGTTATATCGTAATCCTTCCATACCGTCCTCTATGTTCAGAGCAGCCTGAAGCAAGTTAAACTCTTCATTCTCATATACAATCTTCTTGGTCAGCCCGTAAGAATTCAACGGCTTACCACGCAAACTGAATACTGCCTGAGTATTTACATCACGGCTCTTGGTGATAGAACCGCTCGCCGAGTCACCCTCGGTAATGAAAATGCAGCTTTCCTCCTTCTTGTCTCCTTTGGCATCATTCAGGTGAAAACGGCAGTCACGCAACTTACGGTTATGAAGATTTGCCTTTTTGGCACGTTCACGTGCCAGTTTGGTCACTCCGGCTATAGCCTTACGCTCTTTCTCCGATTCTTGAATCTTCTGCAACATCACATCGGCCACATCCGTATGTTTGTGCAGATAGTTATCGACCTCAGTCTTTACAAAATCACCTACAAACTTATTAACGGTAGGACCACCGGGAGCCATATTGGTAGAGCCCAGCTTGATTTTAGTCTGACTTTCGAACAACGGTTCCTCCACATTAACGGCAATGGCAGCTACCAATCCGTTACGGATATCGGCATAGTCCATATTCTTGTTGAAATATTCCTTGATGGTACGGGCTATATGCTCTTTGAAAGCACTTTGGTGCGTACCTCCCTGTGTGGTGTGCTGTCCGTTGACAAAAGAGTAATATTCCTCACCATACTGACCGGTATGCGTAAAAGCGATCTCGATATCTTCTCCTTTCAAGTGGATGATGGGATATAATCCCACAGCCGTCATGTTGTCGTTAAGCAAGTCCACCAACCCGTTACGGGACAGGATACGCTGACCGTTATAGATAATGGCCAGTCCTGTATTCAGATAGGTATAGTTGCGGAGCATGGTTTCCACGAACTCCGGACGGAAACTGTAGTTCTCAAACAACAGGTTATCCGGTTCAAAGAAAATATAGGTACCGTTCTCCTCTGTTGTATCTTGTGTGGTATCCGTCAACAAGTCTCCCTTGGCAAAGGTAGCGATACGCACCTTTCCATCACGATAGCTGCGCACCTCGAAACGTGAACTCAATGCGTTGACGGCTTTCACACCGACCCCATTCAGTCCGACGCTCTTCTTGAACGCCTTGCTGTCATATTTACCTCCCGTATTCAACACACTAACAGCTTCAATGAGTTTTCCCTGCGGAATACCCCGGCCATAATCACGCACGCTGACACGGAGATTTTCTTCAATAATAATCTCAATCTTTTTACCCGCCTGCATTTTAAATTCATCGATACTGTTATCGATAATTTCTTTCAAAAGAACGTAGATACCGTCCTCGGCATGTGATCCGTCACCCAACTTTCCAATATACATACCGGGACGGGTACGCACATGCTCCATGTCACTGAGGTGGCGGATATTATCGTCGGTATATTCTACGGCGGGATTGTTTATCAGTTCGTTGTTTTCTTCCATATTGACTTATCACATTTTTATATATCGTTGTTACAGAATACTCTTTTTATAAGCACGACGGCGTTTATGCTGCTCGGTCTTGAAATATTCCCACTGGGCCTGCACCTTTCCGTTCAGTTCCAGTTCCGGATTACTTTCGGCATACTCGAATCCCAGCTGCTGATATACGGGGATCAAGTCCGAGAATAACAAAGCATTGACACCTTTGTTCTGATACTCAGGTTTTACAGCAACCAGCAACAAATCCAACATAGGAGGATACTTATGCAGGAACAACACTTTCAACAGGTGATACCATCCCATAGGCAGCAAACGTCCCTTCGCTTTTTGTAACGCTTCGGACAGAGAAGGCATTGAAATCCCCACTGCCACCAGTTTATCTTCGGCATCGGTCACCAAGGTTACCATACGCAAATCTACAATAGGCAAATACATCTTTATATACTGGTTGATCTGTCCTTGCGACAAAGCCGAGAAACCATAAAGCGGAGCATAAGCCTCATTCATCAACTCGAATATAGCCTGTCCATATTCGGCCGCAATTTTCTTACCCGATGTATATTTCTTCACCTTCAGGTTAAACTTACGTTGAATCAAGTCACTGATACGCTTATGCTTATCAGGAATTGCATCCGGAATATAAATTTTATATTCCACCCAATCGGCATCCTTCTCGAATCCCAACTTCTCCATATGCTGTGGGTAATAAGGATAATTATAGATAGTCGCCATGGTGCTCAACTGGTCGAATCCTTCTACCAGCATACCCTCCGCATCAAAGTCGGTAAAGCCTAAAGGCCCCTGAATGGTATCCATACCTTTTGATTTACCCCATTGGGCTACTGCATCCAACAAGGCACGTGATATTTCGATATCATCCAGAAAATCGATCCATCCGAAACGAACTTCTTTTTTATTCCAAGTCTCGTTTGCGCGTTTATTTATAATCCCTGCAATACGTCCTACCACCTTGTTATCCTTATATGCCAGAAAATACTCCGCCTCACAAAACTCGAAAGCGGCATTCTTCTTCGGGCTGAACGTATTCAGCATATCATCGTACAAATCGGGTACGGAATAGGGATTCTCTTTGTATAACTCGTAGTTGAACCGTATAAACGTCTTTAGTTCTTTCTTTGAACTGACTTTTTTAATGGTAATAGCCATGCTGTATTTTTATAAAATTCGGGGTGTAAAGATAGAAGTTTTTTTGCAGAAAACTTATTCTTTTTATGGCTTTTTCACTGTTGGGCAATAAGATAGGCGGTATAAACGACATAACAGCCAACCATCAATGCGCCTTCAAGCCGGGTTATGGTACGTTTGCGGAAAAACCAGCCTACCAGCCACAACAACAGGGAGGAAGCAATCAGTACACTTAAATCGAGGTTATTTATATTCCCCATCGGAAGCGGTGACACCGTAGCGCTGCACCCCAGAACAAAGAATATATTGAACAGATTACTACCGATGACATTGCCGATAGCAATTCCCGGATTCTTCTTTAAAGCCGCCGTAACAGATGTGGCAAGCTCCGGCAAGGAAGTACCTCCGGCTACCAATGTCAGTCCGATTACCGATTCACTGACACCCCATGAACGGGCAAGCCCGCTTGCCCCGTCGACAAAAAGCTGTCCGCCGAATATGAGTCCGGCCAGCCCTCCTGCAATATACAACACCGATTTCCATACAGGCATTTCCTTTATCTTCTGCTCCTCTCCTGCCTCATCTGCCCCATTACGGGCGATGGCAAATGTATAACGCATAAATATAAGGAAGAAAGCCAGCAGAACAAACCCATCGGAACGGCTGATAACATTGACCGCTTCCCTGTCCAGCATCATGTCATTGGCACAGACAAAAAGTACCAACGAAGAAAGAATGACTAACGGAATCTCTTTACTCATCGTCCCCTCACCTACTTTTATGGGGAGTACCAAGGCAGTACAACCTATAATCATCAAAGCATTGAATATATTACTACCCACCACATTACCAATAGCCATTTCAGCACTGCCATTCAATGCAGAAAGCACACTGATAACCAATTCGGGAGCCGAAGTGCCGAAAGCTACAATGGTAAGCCCGATTACCAAATCAGAAATACGGAAACGTTTGGCAACCGCTGCAGAACCATCCGTCAAGCCATTCGCGCCAGCTAAAATGAGAGCCAGACCACCAATCAAAAGGAGTGTATTCAACATAACAAAAAGTACATTTACAGTTTTATACCGCAAATGTACTCTTTTTCCCTAAAATAACTATTCCTATTTGGTGCGTTTTACAGTATAGATTACTTTTCCTTTCTTATCAATCATGTGCATATCCAGTTCTTTCTTGTCTGCCGTAAAGATAGAAAAGCCCGGTTCGGGACTACAGAACAGAGTGCCTTCCACTGGTTTTACCTTACGGCTCAACGAACCAGCCGAATTTACCACATAGTCGATATCACTGCCCGGCACACGAAGGTGCTGGAAGTTATGAATGTGTCCGCATGCATAGATATCCACCTTATGTTTACGGAGGATAGGATCCAGACGCTTCTGCATATCGCTGCGTTCACTGTCGTCTTTCGACGTTTCAGCATAAATGGGATGATGTCCGATTACGACTACCCAATCTTCTTTGGCAACAGTCAGTACAGAATCTATCCATGCCAATTGCTGATCCATATCTTGTTTACAGGCATCCGGATAAGTTTCGCTCTCGTTACGGTATTTGTCAATCAGAGGAGCGGTATCTATCATCACAAAACGGATGGCAGTTCCTTTCTTCTCAAAGACTTTGGTATAATAACGACCAGGCATCGACCAGCGACGACTCACATTGGTATAATCCAACACAGCCTGCGTATTACCCCGGTATTCATGATTTCCCAAGATCGGAAACCAGTCTATCATCAACTCGGGATGACTGTAAATCAACTCGTAGTTGGTCATCCAGAGCGGATCGTTAACGCTGCGCACACCTTCAAAATGGTGCACGTCTCCGGCTGCAAATACACACTCGGGACCAATAACATCCGCCATTTCTCCCATCAACTCGGCTATGGGCTTCTGGTCATAATAACCGTTACGTCCCAAATCGTTGGCCATATAAAAATTCAGTTGTTTCTCCAGTCCTTTCCAATCTTGCGGAGTCTGGGCACACACATTCAGGCAGATAGCCGTACCAATGACGGCAATCCATACCCATGTCAATACTTCTTTCATTCTTCTAATCATCATCAACGTTTTCATATACTTATTTTTAGAAACTTATTTTTAAACCTGCATTCATTCTCACGCCATAATATTCTGCCTGCATAGTACGATCCTTCGTTCCCTGGTAATAACGGAGCGGCTGGTTCAGCAGATTGTTCGCCTCAGCATAAAAGGTCATTTTCACCTTCTTGCCAAAGGTATAACTGGCGTTCACATCCATATAGTTCACAGCATCATAATATCTGTCATAAAATGTACTTGGGCCCATTTCATCGATAAAATCAGATGCAAAGTTATAGCTCAGGCGCACATTCAAGCCTCCTTTTTCAAAGTAAAGAGAGGCATTCGCCGTATGCTCGGGAGACCCCGGCAAACTCAACCCGCTCTCGTTCTCACGTCCTTCGAAGTTAAAGTCCTCCACGCGTGAGTGCGTATAAGTATAGGTTCCATAGAAACCCACATACTTCAAGGCCGGAGCAATGAAGCCGAAATCACGCTGATAAGAAAATTCCAATCCCCACAGATTAGCATTTCCTGCATTCTTGGGCTGAGTGAAACGGGTATATTCTGTTCCTTGGTATTCATAGTTGGTCAGTACCTGATCTACGATGAAATCGTCTATTTTCTTATAGAAAAAACCTGCGCTCACTAAACCTACACTCTTGAAATAATAATCGGCACTCAAATCAAAGTTATAAGAAATAGTCGGTTTCAAGTCAGAATTACCAATCTTTATTTCATTATCACCACGGTTGATATTCACACTGGGAACCAAAGCTGAATATTTGGGCCGGCTCAAGGTCTGCGTGTAAGAACCGCGTATCTTGAAATCATCATTTACATCCCATTTCACCAAAATAGAAGGAAGGAAATTCACATAACTGTTGGTCATGCGGCCGGTCTTGGTGGTCTTATCTGTCTCATCATCATAGTTACGGCCGGTATAACGAAGGGAAGTATGTTCCATACGGAGTCCCGCCATCAGGTTTATATCGGAAGCGAATTTATGATCAAACCGCACATACCCGGAACTTACAGTTTCACGAGCCTCAAAGTTCTCAGCCAATTCGGCTTGTACCTGTTCTTTATCGAACTGGGAAGCATCATTTAAATTCAATCCACCCACATATTCTTTACTGGCAAATGTTCCTACCTGATATTTGTCGCTCGGCATAAACTTATCCGTACTCTGGTCTACCGTATTTTTCAGGCTGTTGGTCATGAAGGCATCCTCGTCTTTCGGAGTATATTCGTAGAAGTCTATTTCTTTCTCTTTTGTTTTACGTACTACCTTCGCACCGAACTTCAGTTTGGCTCCATTATTTAAACTGGCCTTGAAATTGGCCGAGAATTTCATATCTTCTTCTTTGATGTCCTCCTGTTGTTCCGTCAGTTCCTTCAAGCTGAACTTATCACTCAGTGTCAAAGTAGCACCTGTTCCAGGTGTTGCCAACGGCTGGCGTTCATCACTCAAGTCCATATCAAATTCCTGCTTTTTCAGTTGGAAGTCAAGATAACGTTCATTAGGGCGTTCTTCCGTAGCTTTTGCATAACTGGCATTCCAATCCATACCGATTGCCCCCCATAAGTGTTCTCCGCCCAAAGCGAAATCCATGGTACGCTGACGCTCCAGACGGGCATTGCGATTATCAGGAGTACCTGCTTTGGTCTGGATGCGGACTGTGCCTTTTCCGTTCTCATCCAAATCCTTGATATTGGTACGGTAACGGTTTTCCCAATCGTTACGGTTGTTGAAGATCCCTTTGAAAGTCAATTTATGGTTTTCATTGATATCAAAATCAAAAGCCGCCGAATAACTTTGACGTTCACGGGTGACAAAGTACTGGCGCATCTGATAATCGCTGACATATACTTTGCCATCTTCATTTTGTTCCCACATGAATTCAGTATCATAAGAACCGGAAGGAGCATTCTGATAAGAAGCGGAGAGCAGCATGCCCAGTCTGTCATTGAAGAAACGATCGCCGTAAGTGAAACCTAAGTTCAACTGGGCTTTCTCGCTGATCCAGTTGTAACCACTTCCCGCTGTAGCATTGATAGTGCGTTTATAAGGAGAATTTTTGGTTACCAGATTGATGGAACCACCGATAGCATCGCCGTCCATATCGGGTGTAACGACTTTGCTTACTTCGATGGTCTGAATCATATCGGCAGGAATCAAGTCCAACTGCACGTTACGGGTATCCCCTTCAGCAGATGGGACACGGTTGCCGTTAATGGTGACGGAGCTTAAATCGGCACTAGTGCCGCGGACCTGTCCGAAACGGGCCTCGCCTTGATCGTATTGCACATTGATGCCACTGATACGTTTCAATGCATCACCTATGTTTGAGTCGGGAAATTTCCCTACCTGGTCGGCAGATACAACATTAGTGATACCCAGATTATTCTTTTGTGTATTGATTGCTTTCTTCTGTCCTTGAAAAGCTCCCTTTACCTGCACTTCCTGCAGTTCCACCCCTTCATTCATCACTATATCTTTTTCTAAAGTCTTGCCTTCGGGGACGGTAACTTTCATTTCAATGGGGCTATAACCTACGTAGGTTACTTTAACTGTGTAAGTTCCGGGTTTCAGATTGGGCAGCGTATAAAAACCGTTCACATCACTGATTACTCCGGTTTTCAGATTTTCAACAAAGATGGAAGCACCCGGCAGAATTTGTTTTCCATTGTCTATCACACGTCCGCGGATAGCGCCTTGCCGGACAATGTTTTCATTTTCCTCGGCAAATGCATTTCCACAAACACCTGCCATCAGCAGCATAAGAGACACAGCTCTAACAACCTTTTTCATATACTTTTTTATGCGTTATAAATCTGCCGCAAAAGTAGATGGGTCAGGTTTCTTGAGAGTTACACTCTATTAAAGGTTTCGTGACAAAGGAGTTTCATTCCTGTTACAAGATATTCGGTGCAAGACGACGGATACAAAGTATGGACAAGGCTTACAAAACAGCAGAGTAAGATTTTTCTTACTCATGCGATCACTCTTTCGTAACTTTTGAAAAGGAACAGGTATAATATGATTAAGAAAGAAATACTTTCACAGATTATCGTAATGCTGTTATCCTTGCTATGGGTAAATGCACTGCTATCTGGATCCATAGGGAACTTACCGGACAGAAGAAATCTCTCCGGACACAAAAAAAGAAGCTGACAGTCCGGATTATCTGGTTGAACTGTCAACTTTTCGACTACAAGCCTGAGAAACCGTTCTCTTTTGACCCTGCTACAATTTATAACTATAATCTTTTGTATTGAAAATCACATAAATATCCTAAACAAACACCCCCTTCAATAATTTTTAAATGACACTTTTTCCCACGACTGCTTATATAAATCGATCATTAGCTAATTCATCATACAAAGCCGCCATCCACCCAAATAATTCATCAGCTTAAAATACCAACTACTAGTTGCAATAGGTGTTCCACTTTCTCCTTTCTGCATAACAATCGTGCACTTCACCTCGTTTTTAACAGGAGTATAGAACTTTATATAATCTATCTTATAACTTAATACAGGAAAAGATTCCATCATTTTTGCGACTTGATGCAATTCATTGTTATCCAATTGAATAGGTTCATTCCAAACATCTGCCGAATCGGCTTTATAAAGCATAGCTGCGGCAGATTCCAGCTGACCATTTTTCGCATATTCCATAAATTGATTTATTAGGTTTGTTATCAAAACCGTATCAACTTCCGTTAGATGAGCTACAAATTCATTAATACTCTTCTCTTCTTTGCTTTGCACCTTCTGTTTTCCTGATTGACAAGAAAAGGTTGTTAATAAAACAGTCAACAATAAAATAAATTTCAGTTTTTTCATTTCATTCTTTCCTCCTATTAAAAAAGGCCAGCCACTATGAATGGCCGGCCCTTATTTAAATTAAACTCAAAGTTATTACAATATTAGTTCTGAATAGTCTTATTGATATTCAAATCAACTTCGGTATAGATAGTACCCCACTTATAAGTAACTTCCAGCGGAACGCGGATTGTAAACTTACCTAAAGTAGTACCATTATTGTAATAATAGAATTTACCATTATCGCCAACCTTCAGAGCAGTAAATACATTGGTTGTAGATTTATCTTCACCGAAATACAATTTTACATTCTTCGTTACAGAAGATAATTTAGTAGAACCTAATGTTCCACCATTCAAAGTTGTTGTAGCGTTTTCAATATCAGCAGCAACTTTAGTTACGCCATAAAATCCATAGAAATTATATTTCTTACCATCATCACCAGTAGTATCTTCTGCTTTATCAAAATACTTGTCTCTCCAATCAATCAGATTCAAGGTCAAGCCTGCAATAGAAGCACCATTAGTAGCATCAATTAATTCATCTACATCTGACGGATCTACTGATACAGGACGCAAATATTTAGCATAGAATACGTTGTTACCCAAAGCATAATCTACATAATCGCAGTTAGCAGCATTAATTTGCAATTTAGCAGTAAATGTCTGGTCTTGTCCCAGCAAGTTGTGATCTGCATTGTTCAAAATATCTTTTGCAAAATCATTTTCTTGATATTCCATCACTGTTCCAGCAAGAACAACAACTGCTTTTGTTACAGCGTTATTAGTAGCTTGTAGAGTTTTTCCATCAGCAGATACAGTGATATCATATTGAGCACCAGAAGCACCATTCACGACATAAGCAGTTCCCTTCTTAGTCAAATGATCTTGAGGGTTAGCAAATACAACTTCCTTAGTCAACTTATCATTAGCAAATGCAGGATAAGTAGCGTCACTTGTCACGGTAATCACATTACCAGTGAAAGTATTCAAGATTTCGCTATCAAATGTACAATCATTAGAGTTATCGCTAACAACTTGATGAACATTAGCATGGATATCTGAATAACCAGAACCTGCTACAGCACCGTTCTTTTCATACCAATATTTATCAATCTTAGCAGAGTTTTCAATGGTACCATTAGGAGTAAAGTTCAAAGGACTAGGAGTCCAAGTGAAAGTAACATATACATATTGATATACACCTTCAGATACTTCATAGCTATAACGTACATTTACTGCAATACTCTTAGCACCAGCCTTAAAGATGTGATATGCCTGATTATTCTTAACTACCCAAGTCAAAACTTCAGTCATTTCATCCGCCGGATCCCAATTAGTCTGTGAAACCACACCAACCGGAGTAGTAACAGCCTTAGAATCAACAGTAATTCCATCATACTGAGTAGCATTTACCAAAGCTTGTTGCTCTACGTCTTCTACAGCACCATCCAATTTGAAATTCTTATGGAATTCATCCTTAGAAATACCAATTTCTTCCAATTGAGCCAGAATCTGTTCTTCAACTTGATGCCATGACAAACCAAGTTTAGTCTCTGTTTCTGTACAATCAACAGTATAACCATTGGCAAATGGGAAATTCGGGGTCAATACAACTTCATTCTGATTAGCAGTATCGGTAATCTTGAATTTTAAATAACCAACAGAAGCTATTTTTCCGCTAATAGTATCAGTCAAGATAACACGAACCAACGGTTCACGATCTTTTGTAGCTTTATTCTGAGTAAATCCCCAAGGTTGCTGCTTACCACCACTTGTCATCTGAGGACGAATAACAGAACCCTTCAATGCAGCATGAGCACTTTCTGAAGTTTCGTTATTACCTTTATGATAACCAACTAATTCGTAAGAATATTTGAAACCATATTTTTCTACAGTACCATCAGCAGCACGAACATCCCATTTTGAATGTGTACCTTCTTTATCTATATTAGTTCTGTGAGTATTGACCAAACGAGCAATATCGATACCATTGCTGTTCCAGACAATCTTGCAAACATGTTCATTATCAGCAATAGCTTCAGCAGCAGTTGTAAACAAGTGGCGGTCATTTGCATGAATACTATCTACAGCTGCCAATACCAAGTCCTTGTAATAAGCAGCCTTAACAGCAGCATAATCAGAAGTAACAACGGTATCCCCCTTACTTACTTGCAAAGCTAATACAGTTACTTGCTCATCATTTTCAATGTTCTTAATATCAGCATCTGTAAAATGAGCATTTACAGTCAATATACCCTTGGGGGCCTTACCGTTTGTAACATTAGTTTTTACTACTTTCGGAGCTGTCGCAGCAGAACGAGTATAATTCTTGTCATAACGCAAGAAAGTATATGCTTTTACATCACCTGGAACTTTCGCTACGGTAGGATTTACATGATAATCAGCTACCAAGTCCGGAATCATTGTAGTTGCTTCACCTACAACAGGAGCATCCTTATCATAATTTCCATCTGCATCTACTTTAGCTACTGTCAAGGTTTTATAATTAAGACCAATAGCTTCCATTGCTTCAATACCCTGATAATAGAATGCAGGTTGGAATACTAACGCCTTCAAATCAGCAACCAAAGAGAATGTAGCAGATTTTCCATCTAGTTCAATGACATAGCCAATCACCTCACCAGTTTCTTCATCTTTCACTTCTGTAATAGAGCCAACGCTTTGAGGTTTCTCTACACCTGAGATTTTTACATCTCCATAATACAGATAGCCATTGTTCCACTTCAACAAAGTAGGATCAAATGCCGCAGGAGCATCAGTTGTAGGCAGGGGTGCTTCAGAAACGACCTTGTCACCATCTAACAACTGTATCTTACCATCTACAACTTTCAAAGAGTAAGTGGGAAGTTCAGCAGGCATCGGAAGTTGGAAAGTTTCACCGTTACCGCCGGTAACAGTCAACTTACCTGTTGCCGCATCATACTTGACAGCTGTGACATATTTTCCAGCTGCGGCCTGTAATTCAGACAAATCTTTAGTCAGCTTGTCCACTTTCTCGTTCAAGCTGTCGATGTCATCATCATAGTCCTTACAAGATACAAATGTTCCTGTCGAGGTAACCATCAAGGCACCAAACAGGATTGCACTTAAAAACTTTTTGTTCATAATAGAAAAACTTTAAATTTATAAATTTAAAAAACTAAAATTGATTATACATAAATCATTGATTCTAAGAGCAAATTATTCTGTTCTCGAGCTAGAAAGCGCAAAGGAGACATTCCGACTATTTTACTAAAAGAGGCATAAAAAGCACTTCTAGAGGCAAAGCCACATCGCTGTGGGAGTTCTTCTAATGAACATTTCCCAGCATGAAGTAACTCTTTGGCATATTCCACACGGTAAGTATTCAGCAACTCCTTCAAATTACAGTTGAAATACTTGTTTACCACATTCGACAGGTAAGTTTGGTTGGTGTCTATCATAACGCTAAACTTTTTCAAAGAAAGCTCCGAATCCAAAAAAACTTGCTTTATTTCAAGGTTATACAATATACATTTATATAGGGCACAATCCACCTTTCTCCCTTCAGTCCCCTTATTGGCGAACTGTAGTTCCCACTGGCGTTCAGCAGCCTTAAGAAGCAGGCTTTTCTGCCTATTCGAAGTAGCAGTCCGTCTGTGTCGTCTCAAGAATAGATAGTCCATATTTTTATTTACTTTTAATCTTCGCTTTAACATCTTCACAACCATACATTATTATATGGCGTGTCATCAGTTATACGATAGATCTCTTATTAAGAGATATATAAGAGATCTATAACACATTATAAATCAACAAAATACATTCACACAAGAATACTTTGAAAGACTAAATCATGTATTCAGAAAACGTTTTTTTTGAATCAATTATTAAATTTCCTTGCTAAATTGTTCTAATTCTCAAAACTTTGCTTAAATTTGCGACAAAATATATATCTCTTAATAAGAGATATATAATATTCCAACTTAGTATTTTTTCTATAAAGTTCTTGTAATAAGAGTATTATCTCCAAAATCAAAGAATAAAATCCAAGTAAACTTTGCCTTTTCTTTTATTCAAGTTTGTCTATTAAAAAATAGTTGTATCAGCTATAATTCACATAAAAAAACAAACCTATGACAATTGTCATATTACGGAAAAATATTGAATATTTGGAAGCTGATATTTTTTTCATAACAAATAGGTGGACAAAAACAGCATAATGGTTTATGGCAATTGTTTCAGAATCTATCTGTAATCCGATTCTCCTTTACTATAAGGTATCTTCTGACAAAAGATAACAATAAAGAGATCATAGGCTGTGCCGACCTTGCAACAAACATATTCAACTCAGCCACATCAGAAAGTGCTATCATCTTTAGAGAGAACAAACACACATTTATTAAAAAAATACTAGACACACTGATCCCGTCAAATGGAGGATACCTTGTGATATGATATCCTCTTTTTGACAAGAAACAATATCTTTACCCTATTATCACAAGAATTCCCTCAGCACCACCATATTCGCTTTGTCTATCACGGTGGTATCCAATGCTGCCAGATAAATCAAAGTCGTTTTTTCCGAATCATGTCCCATCCCTTCACTTATCACAGAAAGAGGAATATGTTTGCCTCTGGCAACACTGGCCCATGAATGGCGCGCCACATACATAGTCAAAGGATGAACAAGCCCCAACTTTTTCCCTATTTCTTTTAGCCTTCTGTTCACCAAGCAAATTGAATTTTTATATTGCAATCTTTCATCTTTCCTGATATGAATTATAATAGGAAGAAGATAAGTCGAATAGTTTCCGGGATATTTATCCACTATATCCTGCATGCATTTCTCCCATCTGATGGAAAGCAACTGACCGGTTTTCTTTCTTCTATAAGTCAGCATACCATTATTTAAATCTGTTTTTTTAAGAAAAGCCATGTCCACAAATGACATTCCCCGGGTATAAAAGCTGAACATAAACATATCACGCGCAAACTCCATTGACTGAGAGTGACTTAAATCCATCTCCTTCAGTTGTCTGATTACTTTAAAAGAAATGGCCCGCTTCACCGTTTTTTCCACTCCCGTATAGACGTGCTTAAAAGGAAAACGCTGTCTGATCACCCCTTTATCTACTGCACGATTATACGTTGCACGCAAAATACGCATATAAAAAGAAACGGTGTTCATACTTGCTCCCTGCTCCTTTAAATAAGTTTCATACCCCATCATCAACTCGGCATCCATATTGCTCAACAGAACATCCTTGCCATCCATAAATTTCATAAAACTGTTCAGTGTAGCTCTATACGTCTCACTGGTACGCAATTTTCCCGATTGTCTCAGACTGGCAATATTCACTTGCATAAAGGAAGACAGTGTCTTCTTACCTGAAAAGGATAATCTTTTACTTCTTACTCTAGTTGATTCCACCATAATACTTGTTTTTAAGTTGATTCTTTTTTTCTGTAAAAACCTCAAGCCAAGATAAACGATTATTCCCAGCGGTCCTTTATAAGGTATGCAATAGGGGAGATTGTTCAAAGAAACAGGAATTTTTCACTGCATTTAAAAACAAAAACGCATGTTTATTCCTTTTAAAGAATTATATTTGTAGAAGAAAGCCACAAACCTGTGTCTATGATGAAAAGAATAGAATTCATATATTTATTGACCGGTTTCTGTACAATCTGCTCGTGTACCTCGAAAGCAAATAGCGAAATTAAGGAAGTGATAACAGAGGTACACAATACTGTGACAGAAGCCATCACCGAGATTGTAGAAAAAGATATCAAACCCGAAGACATCAGGCTTGACAAGGAACTGCTGTATGATAAACATACTTTGAAGGATACCTATCCTTATAAAGACACCACCCGCCATTTCCAATGGGAGAAAATAAAGGAGCGGCTGGCATTGTTGGAGAATATTCGAAAAAAGCCGTCACAATGGTGCATCTTACAGAATTATAAAAACCGGAACGGAGAAGCGCCTTTAGTGAAAAGTTTTAAAAGGGATGCATACAAACGGATAGCCGACACATTGGGAGTGGAACGCTATCAGGGAATTCCCCTTTTCCTAACAGATGACACCCTTACTGCCGAACGCTACGGACTGGATGGACTTCTTACCCGTCACCTAGGTGAGGAAGGAAAGTTCACCAAAGTAGAACCTGTCTTTATAGGTGGCGAATGGTATGCTCCGACAAAATATATAAAACTGATTCCCGACAGCGTAGTGTTCAACAAAGCTATTTTTATAGACCGCCATAATCAGAATATAACTACTTTGGAACGGAAAGAAAAGGGCTACTGGCTGATACGTAGCATGAATCCTGCTACAACAGGACAACATCGTCCTCCATACGCCCAAGAAACTCCATTGGGTATGTTCGTTCTGCAAGAGAAAAAGACCAAGATGATTTTTCTAAAAGACGGTTCTGCCGCCACCGGTGGTTTTGCACCTTACGCCAGCCGTTTCAATAATGGTGGTTATATTCACGGAGTACCCACCAATGCACCGGCAACAGGGATCATAGAATACAGTTATACGTTGGGTACCATCCCCCGCTCACATATGTGTGTAAGAAATGCCACCTCTCATGCCAAGTTTATTTTCGAATGGGCACCTGTTAATGAGACGATTATATTTGTTTTGGAATAGAAATGTGCGTAACTTTGCACCCGTTATCCAGTTTTTCCATACGTATGCAGAAAGCTTTTTTACTCCTGTTCCTATTCCTCTTTCCGTCGAGCAATGTATCGACCCGGACGGCTACACCCGAAAAGAAAGTTGCTACATCTGTCCCTGCACCTCAAAAAATGGACGGCGAACAATTATTCGAAGATATGCAATTGGGAGGGGTGGTCAATTTCCTGGCATTCCGACAGGCTGTGGCAGGATACAACTTGATTAAACAAAAAAGCAAATCCATACTGACATTGATTGATTTCACCAAAGCCTCTACCGAAAAACGTTTGTTTGTCTTTGACATGGAACAGAAAAAGATGCTATACTCATCAGTGGTCTCTCATGGGAAAAACAGCGGCGAGAACTATGCTACCTCTTTCTCCAACGAAGTCGGCTCTTATAAAAGTTCCCTCGGCTTCTATCTTACCGGAAACACTTATCAAGGCAGAAACGGATACTCCCTTTTATTGGACGGGCTGGAAAAAGGAATCAATGACCGGGCCCGTGAACGTGCCATCGTAGTTCATGGCGCCGCATACGCCAACCCTTCCGTCTGCAAATCAGGCAGACTGGGACGAAGCTTCGGTTGTCCGGCTTTACCACAGGCACTGACCAAACCTATTATCAATACGATAAAAGGGGGAAGCGTACTCTTTATCTATGCCAATAATAAAGAGTATATGGCTAAAAGCTCTATTTTGCCTAACCAGACATCACAAGAATTATTTACTGAAGCATGTGAAAGTGAGCAAACCGTTTCAGCTCATTTATAGTTTCTCCTCAAGCGGTTCCTTCATTATTTCTTAGTTATTTTCTTTTCTTCTGATTTCAAACGGCGTTCCACTTTCTTTAAATCTTCGCCTGCTGACAATTGTTCCGGATAGATTCCTCGGCTTACCATCATATTCCGAACAGCCGTATTATTCTCAATATGTTCTTTTTCAATTGATGACTGTCCATAAAGATCTTTTTGTTGTACGTTAATAGAAGTCATCTCGGCAGCAAAATCTTTTGCCTTAATGCTGATGGTTGGTAAGAAATCGGCCAGCAGACGACTGTCGGGCGCACCAAGTTTACGTTTTAGCAACGCTGTGTCAAGACGAAACAAGGCTTTATCTCCTTTTGAACGGATAATGGCAAAACCTTTACTATCTACTCCGCGTTCATAAAGCACACCCGATAACAGCTTTTCCGTTTCAGCCAATTTAGTCCGTGCTTGAACCCGCTCATAATCCAACAGACGTTGTTCCACCAATTCTGCACGCCTTGTCTGAACAGCAAAGTAGTTTTGAGCAAAAGCTATAGCCGGTTTACGCGCATCACCGTTTTGAGCAATCAAATAACAGGCATAACGGGTAAAATAGATATCATCTATCTCTCTTTCTGCACCAGACCCCACAGAAACCATTTTGCTGACGTCAGCAAAATGGTAGGCCACATCTTCACCTGCATTCGTGCAAGCAGCTTTCGCTTTATTGATGATGGTCTCAAAGTTTCTACACTGGGTATAACCCAATAAGGAATACAACTCGCGTGCACTCCAACACTTTACTCCATGATAATCACAAACGATACTTTCAAACTGCTTGAACTAATCTTTTATTTCCTCGGTTTTCATCATATATTCCCCCCTTATTACTTGTTATTACGTCAATGCCCTCCTTCTACTACAGAATTCACACTGCATATTTGCACAAATATAACCTTTTATTATCAGATCCGACCAACAAAACTCTTTTTCCTAACTATTTCGATTCTTATATTATCCGTTTCTTCTAGAACAGACTTATTCCAAGAGTTATTTTACATTTCATTAGTATCCATTTCAAAGCATATTTAAATCCATAAAAAACATTTTTCTTTATATACCCGACAAATAGCAAACTACCAAACGTCTTTTTTACTCTTTTTGATATTCTTTAAACTCGCGAGAATCGCTTAAACGCTTCCTTCTCGTCCCGTTCATCGAAATAATCAAATGAGAGAGTAGTTTGCTCTTAAAATCATTTCATACTATTTTGCTATCGTGTTCAAACAAAGATTGGAAATAAAAATAAGAGAATTGAATCTTTTCTAATTCAAAAACGAATAATTTGACTACTTTTGTCCGAGTTATTACTAATAAAACTAGCGATATGGTTTTGAACTACATTTGGATAGCCTTTTTTCTGATAGCCTTCGTGACAGCGTTGATGCGACTCGTTTTCCTAGGCGACACACAAGTGTTTCCCGAAATTATCAACTCTACTTTCAATTCCTCCAAAACCGCTTTTGAGATTTCATTGGGACTGACCGGTGTCCTTTCTCTTTGGCTGGGTATCATGAGAATAGGTGAACAGGGCGGAGTCATCGCTCTGTTTTCCCGATTGCTGGGACCTCTGTTCAGCAAACTTTTTCCCGATATTCCCAAAGGACATCCAGTAACAGGCAGTATCTTTATGAACCTGGCGGCCAATATGCTGGGGCTGGATAATGCCGCCACTCCCTTAGGACTGAAAGCAATGGAGGGCCTGCAAGAATTGAACCCCAAGAAAGATACTGCCAGCAATCCCATGATCATGTTTCTGGTACTGAATACATCAGGGCTTACACTGATTCCTATCAGCATCATGGTATATCGTGCACAGCTGGGAGCAACCCAACCTACAGATATATTTGTACCCATCCTGCTGGCAACCTTCTTCTCCACTTTGGCAGGCATTGTAGCAGTAAGTATTTATCAGAGAATCAATCTGTTTAACCGCACTATCCTCCTCTTTTTAGGAGGAATGAGTTTGCTGGTAGCAGGAATTATTTATTTCTTCAATACCTTGTCACGAGATCAGATAGATATTTACTCCACTACCTTTGCCAATGTCTTTCTATTTCTTATCATCATCGGCTTTATTGTGGCAGGGATCAGAAAAAGAATCAATGTCTACGACTCCTTTGTCGAAGGGGCCAAAGAAGGATTCAGCACCGCCGTGCGCATCATTCCTTATCTGGTAGCCATACTGGTAGGTATCGGAGTCTTCCGTGCATCGGGTGCGATGGACTATTTGATTGACGGTATCGGCAACGCCGTAAAGCTATGCGGTATCGACAGTGATTTCGTAGGAGCGCTCCCTACGGCGCTGATGAAACCTTTGAGCGGAAGCGGGGCACGAGGGTTGATGGTAGATGCCATGACCACATACGGTCCCGATTCCTTTGTAGGCAGACTGTCCTGTATCTTCCAAGGCTCCACAGACACCACCTTTTATATTCTGGCGGTATATTTCGGCAGCGTAGGAATAGTGAGGACACGCCACGCCGTTCCTTGCGGACTGCTAGCCGATGCGGCAGGGGTCATTGCAGCTATTCTTATCTGTTATCTTTTCTTCGGCTGAAATACTTTCCTTATCTTTGTACATTATAAAAAAATAATCAGCCTATGATAAGTTATCAAACCGAAGGGGTAAAAATGCCCGATATCAAAAAGAAAGAAACCACCGGATGGATTAAAGAAGTAGCCGCCTGCTATGGAAAAAGAGTGGGAGAAATCGCTTACATCTTCTGTTCGGACGATAAAATTCTGGAAGTGAACCGACAGTATCTGCAACATGATTATTACACGGATATCATCACTTTCGACTATTGTGAAGGCGACCGTATTTCCGGCGACTTATTCATCAGCTTGGATACTGTCCGCAGCAATGCAGAACAATTTGAGCAACCCTACGACCGCGAGCTTCACCGGGTGATTATTCATGGTATCCTGCACTTGTGCGGCATCAACGACAAAGGCCCCGGTGAACGGGAGATTATGGAAGCCGCCGAAAACAAAGCGCTGGCATTGATTTCCCTATAACAGGACATACAAGGCAGAACAACCTATAAAAGCTACGGGCATAGTTCGCAAGAATGATTGTCCGTAACCTTTTAAAGACATGCCCATAATTAGGAAAACTTTCCGCCGGACGGATAAAAAACATCGAAAGCTGTACATGCACAGCTACATTTCTTCCCTTATCTTCTTGCTTTTTCGGATTAATTGCTTTATTTTGTGAATTGAAAAACAGATAAACACAAAATATATGGAAGCTAACGTATATTTTTTCGCTGCATTAGTAAGTACGGGAATCTTTCTTCTGCAATTCATCTTATCCATCTTTTTCGGCAGTATGGACACCGACATAGACGTTAATGCCGATGGCAACGCCGATATAGACATGAGCAGCGTACTCTCCTTCAAAGGACTGATTCATTTCTGCATGGGTTTCGGTTGGTTCATGTATTTATGCCAGCCTCCCTACATTGTCTTACATTACCTGGGCGCCGTGATAAGCGGCAGCTTTTTTGTCTTCGTCCTGGCTTGGATTTATAAACTCTGCTATAAGCTGAAACAAGAAAACAAGCCCGAACAGGGAGAAGAATTAATAGGCAGGAAATGCGAAATATATACCCGCTGCCAAGAACAAGAACAGGCAGGAACAGACTATGTGGTCTATATCGCCATCAATGGCGCACAAAGAGAACTTACCGTGCGGAGCATACAGGGTAAAAGCTACCGGGAAGGCGATATCCTCACACTGAAGGATTACAAGGAAGGAATCTATTATATTGATTAAATAAACCCTAAAAACGCAATCATTTATGGATGAGCAGATTCTCATTTATGCAGCTATTCTGGTAGCTGTCATCGTCCTGACCATCGTCGGGATTTTAAGTCGTTACCGCAAGTGCAAGAGCGACGAGGTATTGGTAGTATATGGTAAGACCGGCGACAAGAAATCGGCTAAACTGTATCACGGAGGAGCCGCTTTTGTATGGCCCATTATCCAGGGATACTCTTTCCTGAACATGAAACCCATGCAGATTGACTGCAAACTGACCGGTGCCATTTCCAAACAAAACATCCGCGTAGATGTGCCCACTACCATCACTGTGGCCGTAAGCACAGAGCCCGAAGTTATGCAGAATGCAGCCGAACGCTTACTGGGACTGAATATCGAAGCACAACAGGAACTGATTAAAGACGTTGTTTACGGACAAATGCGTCTGGTCATTGCCGACATGACCATCGAACAACTGAACAGTGATCGTGATACATTCCTTGAGAACTGCCGCAAGAACATCGACTCCGAATTGAAGAAATTCGGTCTTTACCTGATGAACATCAACATCAGCGATATCCGCGATGAAGCCGATTATATCGTCAATCTGGGAAAAGAAGCCGAAGCGAAAGCCAAGAACGAAGCCTTGGCTAACATTGAAGAACAACAGAAACTGGGTGCCATCAAGATTGCGGAACAACAAAAAGAACGTGCCACCAAAGTAGCGGAAACCAACCGCGACAAGAACACTCAACTGGCCGATACGCAACGTGACGAGGAAATTAAAGTAGCCATAGCCGACAAGGAACGTGAATCGAAAGTAGCAGAAGAAAATGCCGAAAAAGAATCACGTATCGCCAAAGCCAGTGCCTCTATGGAGGTGAACAAGGAACAGGCGCGTACCGAACAGGAAAGCCGTACGGCAGAGCTCCAATCCGATATGGAAATAAAGCAGGCGGAAGCACAAAAGAAATCGGCCATCGGGCAAAATAACGCTGCCAAAGAGGTTGCCGAAAGTAATGCGGAACTGGAAGTTACCAAGGCGGAAGCCTCTAGAAAAGCCGGTGAAGCACAAGCCCGGACACAAGCTGCCGTCCTCACCGCACAGGAAAACGCACAGCGTGAAATAGAAGAAGCGAAAGCCCGCAAAGTGGAACAGGCCTTGAAAGCGGATAAGATTGTTCCTGCCGAAATAGCCAAACAGCAGGCCATCTTGGATGCGGACGCATTGGCCGAGCAAATAAAACGTAAGGCAAATGCAGAAGCGGAAGCTATCCTGGCCAAAGCACAGGCGGAAGCCAAGGCCATCCAGATGAAACTGGAAGCAGAAGCGGAAGGCAAGAAGAAATCCTTGCTGGCCGAAGCGGAAGGTTTCGAGGCCATGGTGAAGGCTGCCGAGCGCAATCCCGAAATCGCCATCCAATACAAGATGGTTGACCAATGGAAGGAAATCGCTTCGGAACAGGTTAAGGCATTTGAACATATCCAACTGGGAAATGTTACTGTATTTGACGGTGGCAACGGCACAACGTCCAATTTCTTGCAGAATGTGGTCAGCAAAGTGGCTCCCGCACTGGGTATTCTAGACAAGCTTCCCATTCATGATACCTATCAGAACATTGTCAATCCTTCCTCGAAAGGAAATGCACAGAATAAACCGGAGAAAGAGGATTTTGAACCGGTAGACAAGGACGGAAAGAAACGCCCGACCGACACCCCTCCTGCTCCGGACAAGAAATAACAGGAAATAGTTTACTTTAAATTCTTATCTTATTGACAGATTGATTTGAAAGACAAACGCTTATAGAAGTTTTAAAAAGTTTCGGGTAACGATTTGGAGATTGTGCTAATTTCAGTATTTTACAGCCTCCTACTTATGGAACAACCCTCTTAGGATACAAAGATACAGATATTTTTTGAATAAGCAAATATTTTTATTCATAGAGAAAAAGGCTTCTTCTTATGGAGCATGTTTCAACAGATAAGAACAAGAATATGATACAAAATATTTGCAATAAAAATGAAGGTGTGTCATATACGCGATGCGCCTTTTTTTTTTCGTTGACTATAAAAATCGGCTCATTTTTTTAAGCTGCGATATTTTGAGGATTTCTTTGATTTATGTGTTCGCAACATCTAAATATAGCTACTGTAAGCTCATAAAACAGTCTAATCAGTCAATCCATACCTTCTTTAGCCATTTTTGCACACATCTTTTTTATATTGAAGGCAATGGCAAAGAAGGCAAAGTCCATGAAGATCTTATCCTTTCCAAAATGGCGGAAACGTTTGTAGTTCATATTGTATTTCATTTGTTCGAACACAGCTTCCGGTTCTATGCATCTCTGTCCTCTGTGTTTCAGTCCTTCCTTGGAACACAGCAGCTCTTTGGCTTTCTGCCTGTATCTTCTGAGTCTGTGATTCTGTTCTATCGTCCTGTTCTCCTTTGCCTTAAAATATCGGCATCTTAGCGGACAGTCTTCACATCTGACGGCTCTGTATTTGGCATTTTCGCTGACATATCCGAATGCTGTTTTCACATGTCCGGTCCCTATCCTTTGCATCTTTTGTCCCATAGGGCAGATACAAAAGTCATGTTCTTCATTGTAGTAGAAGTTTTCCGCCTTGAACGGGTCCGGTTTGAACCTCGACCGCTGTTCCACGTGGAAGTAGTTGTACTTGACGCCATAACACATAATCTTGCAAAAGTAGCCTCTTAGGAGGTTTATGGCAACGAAAAAACAGTTTGAAAGGATGAAATCTTCAAAAGCAAGCTTATAAATTCTTCTTTTGAGAACAATACAAATGACTTCAATCTGAAATAAAACAAAAAAAGACCATCTCAAGTTTATTTTGAGACAGCCTCTTCATGAGTGGTGGCACCAAATTGATTTCTAGAAATCCGGTATAGTGGTTTGCCACTGCTATAGCGTATAAATTGTTTTGCCGATATTTTATCGG
>NZ_JBDFXP010000043.1:0-41604 GCF_040911965.1 Phocaeicola sp. RTP21359st1_B8_RTP21360_211022 | reverse complement strand
CTTAAAGAAAGTGAACAGATTTGTATAGTGATGAACAAAAAAAGAGGTGCATCGTGCATTACGACACACCTCCTTTTACAACCATAACACAGAACTAATAATTTTCTGAATGTCGCTTATTATTAGCAAATAGTCGAATGGTGTTGTTTCATTCCAATTAAATTTATTCTTTTACTTTAAATAACATCAAGAATGATAAAAGGACATACCGACATAGACATCTGGAATACCGGCTTTTTCATTAACGCAGATTATTTTTCCGATGATTTCATTATTTATAATAATACGGGAAAAGATCTTACCCGCAAGACTCTTGCCCATCCTTTCTTTCACAACAATTCATATAAAACAACCTATACTTCATTTATACTGTGCCTTTCCGGAACTTCTGAAATAGAAATAGACTCCATCAACTATTCTACTAAAGAGAATACATTACTAATGATGGTGCCTAATCAAATAATTAAATATAATGAAATAAGCGAGGATTACAAAGCACATCTCATCATGATATCTAATAAATATTTTGATACCCGAGATAATTTTTATAAAATGATGTCTCTTTTAATTCCTCTAAAAAATCATCCATGTGTCAATTTGAATATCGCGGAAACAGATTTATTGAAAACATATCATGTATTGCTTTACAAAAAAATCAGTGAAGAAAATAATCTGTTTCGTGATTTTACCATACAATATCTGATACAAGCTACTTTCTACGAAGTATGCCAGCTCCTACTAAAGCATCTGGAAATAAAAAAGAAAAAACTGCCGCATAAAGAAGACATATTCAAACAGTTTTTAAAACTGGTAGAAACCCATCATTATAAAGAAAGAGACATTTCTTTTTATGCTGAGAAACTTTGTCTAACCCCTAAGTATTTATCTTCCATAATCCGGGATGTTAGCGGAGAACTGGCAGGAAACTGGATTGACAATTATGTAATTATTGAAGCAAAAGCCCTACTGATTTCTTCCAACCTTACCATTCAGGAGATTTGCTATAAACTGAATTTTTCTACTCCGTCCTCATTCACCCGTTTCTTTAAACGAATAACTGGCATGTCACCAAGAAAATTCAGAACACTAAAAGTTTTTCCCAACTTAATAGAATAAAAACATATAATATCTTGCCACCTGCCCTTATCTTCATGAATGAAGACAAGTACTTTTCCCACCTCGCCCGGTCTCTATTTGAACTTCAAATATCCTATGCGAGTATATTTTATTCCTTTGTTCTCATAATGAGAAAGAACTTTAGCCGATTTTAAATACAAACTTTCATGGACATTGATTTTTTTTGTATAACAGCTCAACATATCCGGTGACATACTGGAAGCCGCCGCCTTTATAATAAAAGTATAACGGTTGCCATCAGCATCAGCGGCAAGCACACTCTGGTCCACATAATATCCGGTTGTTTTGTATATGTCCAGTTGTAACCTTATCCCTAAGACTTCTAAACGCAAGTCGGATAGTTTTTCTCCCGGCTGACCGATAAAACGACTGCCAGCCGGCAAATGATGTTTTCTGATAACCGTTTCATAATGCACAGTAGCAAAAGCCTTCGCTAACATTGCCAGCTTCTTATCCCTAGGATTTCGGGCCTCAAATTTGTGTGCCAGCCAAAGTACATAGTTAGGATCAATGTAATAAACCTCCGCTAATCTTTTTCCACGATATTTTCCAAATGCGACTATATCCTCGGATATTCCATAATAAGGTTCAAAAAAAGTATTGTCTTTTACTTTCAGCAGGACGTTACAGTTCTGCAAATACTGAAAAGCACGTTCTGCCGCATCATTAAAAGTGACAGCCAGCGATTGAATAAACAAAGGGGAATAAATATTGTCCGGAAATATACGCCATAATGCATAATATGATCGGTAAGGGGTAGAAACACTGATTGCATAATATCCCGCATCTTCTCTACGGCCTTTATTGAAGTTATCTATTTTTTGGAAAACTCTCTCGGCCATAACATTAGTTATCTGATACAGAGTTACATCTCTATCCATAATTACCTCCTATCTTCATAAGGTAAAGATTTTCTTTTTGTAAATATAGTATTTTCTTACGAAACAGCAAGGGTTTTCACTATTTTTACATAAATTATTTTCCACAACACCAAGTAGAGAAAGCACCTTTTATAAAAGGTATATCAATAAAAAAAGTCTGTTTGCTTTTCCTTGCAAACAGACTTTTTTATTGATAAATCTTTCAATTATTCAAATATATTATCCAAACCTCCGGTTTCTTCTACCGAAGTTTCATCTATTAAGGTATCTTTGCAAGGGTCAAAGTCATCAGGAATATTGAATTTCTCATCCTGAGAATATCCCAAGCTCTTGTCTTTATAGACTTTCTGCATATAAAGTCCCCAAATAGGAAGCGCCATAGCAGCCCCCTGCCCGTCTACCATCGTATCAAAATGAATATCACGTTCTTCACCGCCTACCCATACACCGGACACCAATGAGGGAGTGAATCCCATAAACCAACCGTCAGAGTTACGGTTGGTTGTACCTGTCTTCCCCCCCATATCAGCAGTAATGCCATACAGACGGCGTACACGTCCACCGGTACCCTCATTAACGACCGCACGCAACATAACCAGCATTTTGTAAGCACTGGTCTCACTAATCACCTCATCCATTTGCGGAGTGAAATTCGCTAATACATTACCTTCATTATCCTCAATACGGGTTACAAATACTGGTGCTGTACGGATACCTCGGTTTGCGAATGCTGAATAAGCGCTGACCATCTCCCCTACAGAAATTTCACAAGGTCCCAGACAGAGTGATACTACGGGGTCTATCTGTTTGTTCTGCACACCGAATGAATGAATCAGACGAACCAACTGATAAGGATTAAGTTTCCCCATCAAATAAGCCGTTACCCAATTATCCGAATTAGCCAATCCCCATTTGATAGTTACCATTTCTCCATAACGCTTTTTGCTGGCATTACGTGGTGACCATGGACGCCCGTTCTCATCTATCAATGTCTGCTCTACGTGACGCACCTGATCACAGGGAGAGAAACCGTTCTCCATAGCCAAAGTATACACGTAAGGTTTAATAGTAGAACCTACTTGGCGACGCCCCACCATCGCCATATCATATTGGAAATAATTATAGTTAGGACCACCCACATACGCCTTCACATGACCTGTCAAGGGATCCATAGACATAAATCCCGCCCTAAGGAAGAATTTATAATATTTCAAAGAATCCATCGGAGTCATAATGGTATCCTTCTCTCCCTCGTAAGAAAATACAGACATTTCGTATTTAGTATTAAACGCTTTCTTTATTTCCGCTTCCGAGCATCCGGCTTCTTTCATAATACGATAACGATCAGTCTGTTTCATAGCCCTGGTCATGATGGTATTCACCTCCTCCTCTGTCAACTGATTAGTAAACGGAGCTGTTTTCTTTTTCCGTTTTTCCTTGAAGAAACGAGGTTGCAAGTATTGCGCCACATGTTCATAAACAGCCTCTTCCGCATATTTCTGCATGCGTGAATCAATAGTGGTATAGATCTTAAGACCGTCTGTATAAATATTGTAGTTGGTACCGTCTTTCTTCTTGTTTTTAGCACACCACCCGAAAAGCGGATTCGTTTTCCATGCCAATGAATCTTCATAATATTTCTGCATCTGCCATCCGCGATAATCACTTTTCTTCGGCTCCTTGGCTGTCATTACTCCACGCAGATATTCACGGAAGTAAGTTGCCAAACCTTCTTTATGATCCACACGACGATATTTTAAGACGAGAGGCAACGCCTTTAATGAATCAGTTTCCGCATCAGTCAGGTATCCCGCCTTCCGCATCTGGCCAAGCACCACATTACGCCGTCCACGTGAACGTTCATTAAAACGTTTCGGATTATAAAGAGACGGATTCTTACACATACCAACCAAAGTAGCCGCTTCCTCAATGCTCAAATCTTTCGGTTCTTTCGAGAAGTAAGTATTGGCAGCTGTTTTGATACCTACTGCATTATTCAAGAAATCGAACTTATTAAGATACATAGTCAGAATCTCTTCCTTTGTATAATAGCGTTCCAACTGAACAGCTATTACCCATTCAATGGGCTTCTGCAACAGACGTTCCATCACATTATCTGCCGTAGGTGAATAGAATTGTTTTGCCAACTGCTGGGTTATGGTACTACCCCCACCGGCATTCTTCTGCATCATCACTCCCCGTTTCACCAAAGCACGGACAAACGCACGGGCATCAATGCCGGAATGTTCTGCAAAACGTTCATCTTCGGTAGCAATCAGCGCACGAATCAGATTCGATGAAAGCTGCTCATAACCTACAAAAACACGATTCTCCTTACTAAGTGACCAAGTACCCAGCATCTTGCCGTCATCGGATATAATCTCGGTTGCAAACTTTAAATTCGGATTTTCCAATTCCTCAATAGGCGGTACATATCCAATCCATCCTTTCGCTATTGCGGTGAATATAAGCGCTATAACTAACAGTACGCCGACTACAAGAGCCCAAAGCACGTATATAAATTTCTTCCTCATGACATTTTCTAGTAATTAACGGTACAAAAGTAAGGAAAAACTTTGAGATAGAATGTGTTTCTAACAAAGTTCAACGAAATATCTTTTAATTCTTCGCTCATTTATTTTTTTTTCATACCTTTACACTCCGTATAAATTGTAATTATAAATACAAGCCAATATGGAAAATAGAAGTTTAGTTACTATTGCCGAACACTCGAAAGAGAAAATCCTCTACCTTTTGGAGATGGCAAAAGAGTTTGAAAAGAAGCCTAACCGTAAAATCTTGGACGGCAAAGTTGTTGCCACCCTTTTCTTTGAGCCCTCCACCCGTACACGACTCAGTTTTGAAACCGCAGCAAACAGACTGGGAGCCCGCGTTATCGGATTTACCGATCCCAAAGTAACCAGTTCTTCAAAAGGAGAAACATTGAAAGATACCATCATGATGGTAAGCAATTACGCCGACATCATCGTAATGCGCCATTTTCTGGAAGGTGCCGCAAGATATGCCAGCGAAGTCGCCCCGGTGCCCATTGTCAATGCCGGAGACGGAGCCAACCAACATCCGTCACAAACCATGCTAGACCTCTACTCCATATACAAAACACAGGGAACGCTTGAAAATTTAAACATCTATCTAGTAGGCGACTTGAAATACGGACGAACTGTTCATTCTTTGCTGATGGCTATGCGTCATTTCAACCCCACTTTCCATTTCATCGCTCCGGAAGAGTTGAAAATGCCTGAAGAATATAAAATCTACTGCAAGGAGCACCATATTAAATACAAAGAGTACACAGACTTTAACGAAGAAACCATTGCTGACGCCGACATTCTTTACATGACCCGTGTACAACGCGAACGTTTCACCGACCTGATGGAATATGAACGTGTGAAAGATGTATATATATTAAGGAATAAGATGCTGGAGCATACCCGCCCCAATCTGCGTATCCTGCACCCTCTGCCCCGCGTCAACGAAATAGCTTACGATGTGGATGAGAATCCGAAAGCTTACTATTTCCAGCAGGCACAAAACGGACTTTATGCGCGCCAGGCCATCCTTTGTGATGTATTGGGCATAACCTTGAATGATGTTATAGAAGATGCAAAAAAGTAAAAACAAAAATGAAGATGAGCGATAATAAACAAGCATTGCAGGTAGCCGCTTTGAAAAACGGCACTGTTATAGACCATATACCTTCCGATAAATTGTTTACTGTAGTCGCCCTATTGGGCTTGCAGGATTCTGACTCTAACATAACCATCGGAAACAACTTCGAGAGCAAAAAATTAGGCAAAAAAGGAATTATAAAAGTGGCCGACCGCTTTTTTACTGATGAGGAAATAAGCCGCCTTTCCGTAGTAGCCCCGAATGTCAAACTGAACATTATCCGTGACTATGAGGTGGTAGAGAAGAAACAAGTCCTGATGCCTGAGGAATTACGTGGCATCGTAAAATGCGCCAATCCCAAATGTATCACCAACAATGAGCCAATGACCACCCTGTTTCATGTAATTGACAAAGAACATGGAATCTTGAAATGTCATTACTGCGAAAAGGAACAAAGTAAAGAAGGTATCAAACTACTGTAATGAATATGAAACAAGACTGGAAACCGGGAACTATGATTTACCCTCTTCCGGCCCTACTGGTAAGTTGCGGAAGTACGGAAGAAGAATATAACATTATCACAGTGGCATGGGCAGGTACTATTTGTACCAACCCCGCCATGTGTTATATATCCGTGCGTCCGGAACGCCATTCCTACCCCATTCTAAAACGGAATATGGAATTCGTCATCAACCTTACTACCAAAAGCATGGCATTCGCTACCGACTGGTGCGGAGTGCGTTCGGGCAAAGATTATAATAAATTTGAAGAAATGAAGCTGACCCCGGGAAAAGCAAAAATAGTCAGTGCTCCCATCATCGAAGAATCCCCGCTCTGTATAGAATGCAGAGTAAAGGAAATCATCTCACTAGGATCTCATGATATGTTCATAGCCGATGTGGTAAATGTAAAAGCCGACGATAAATACCTGAATGCGGAAACAGGAAAATTCGAATTATCCGAAGCTAACCCGTTAGTCTATGTTCATGGCGGATATTTTGAACTAGGACCGAAAATCGGGAAGTTTGGCTGGTCTGTAGAAAAGAACAGATCACAGACCAAGGAAAAATCCTAAAAATATCTCATGAAGAAACTCCTTTTATTAATCGCTTTATTACTTCCTGCCCTGTTCGTTACAGCACAAGGAATAAAGAATGGTCTGAAAGAGGAACCTAAGATCAATGTGGGAATAAAAGGAGGTTTCAACTCTTCCATGTATTTTACCAGTCGGTTAGAACTAGATGGAGAACGAATGGAAGATGTACAAAATAATTATAAAGTAGGCTATTTTGCCGCCATGTTTTTTCGGGTGCATATGAAAAGGCATTTCATCCAACCCGAAATTATGTATAATATTTATAAAGGTGAAATAGCTTTCAATAAAAATCAAAATAAAGAAAACACCCTTCCCGAGCTTGCTAAACTGAACAGCACGATTCACTCTTTGGAGCTACCTATATTATATGGTTATAGTTTTGTAAAAAGCAGGCCTTACGGCATGGCACTTTTTATCGGTCCCAAACTGGAATATGTATGGAAACATAAGACTTCCGAAGAGTTTGAAGGATTTGGATATTCTGGTATAAAAGAAGAATTACACCCCATTAATATAAGTTCTGTTATCGGATTAGGAGTAAATATTGCTAATATATTCTTTGATTTCCGGTATGAAATCGGATTCACCAATATCTCCAAATCAATCATTTATGAAAAAGACACAAATGGAATAATATCCCAAGAAAAAGGTATCTTCATTAACCGGCACCGCAATGTACTAAGTTTCTCGCTAGGAGTTATTTTCTAAAGTAGGAAGCTTTCTCTAAGTAGATATCATAATGCCACATTTATATCCTTTTCTTTCCTCAAAACGCCCTTATCTTCAACTCTTTCAGCAGCTTCAGACCTTACTACACGACAAAAAGAAAGTCATATATCTTTTTTCCGTAACCTCACCAAATATTTTCCTCTAAATAATTTCCTTATATTCTAAAATTACTTAACTTTGTGAACTCAGAATCGAATATCGCACATAAACTTATTATAAAAAGAAATGAAAAGAGACGATTTGATTTTCGACATTATCGAAAAAGAGCATCAACGCCAGCTCAAAGGTATCGAGCTGATCGCATCCGAAAACTTTGTTAGTGACCAAGTAATGCAAGCCATGGGTTCTTGCCTTACCAACAAGTATGCTGAAGGGTATCCCGGCAAGCGCTACTATGGCGGTTGCGAAGTGGTAGACCAGAGCGAACAAATCGCTATCGACAGACTGAAACAAATATTTGGAGCAGAATGGGCTAATGTACAACCTCACTCCGGAGCACAGGCTAATGCTGCTGTATTTCTGGCCGTTTTGAATCCGGGTGATAAATTTATGGGATTAAATTTGGCCCATGGTGGTCACTTGTCACATGGTTCATTGGTTAACACATCCGGAATTATTTATACTCCGTGTGAATACAACCTGAACAAAGAAACAGGTCGTGTAGATTACGATCAGATGGAAGAAATCGCATTACGTGAAAAACCCAAAATGATTATCGGTGGCGGTTCTGCATATTCTCGCGAGTGGGACTACAAACGTATGCGTGAAATCGCAGATAAAGTGGGAGCCATCCTGATGATCGATATGGCCCACCCTGCCGGACTGATTGCTGCCGGACTGTTGGACAACCCGGTTAAATATGCTCATATCGTCACTTCAACAACCCATAAAACCCTTCGTGGCCCTCGTGGCGGTGTCATCATGATGGGTAAAGACTTCCCTAACCCATGGGGCAAGAAAACTCCAAAAGGTGAAATCAAGATGATGTCACAACTTTTGGATTCTGCTGTATTCCCTGGTATACAAGGTGGCCCGTTGGAACATGTCATCGCAGCCAAAGCTGTTGCATTCGGTGAATGTTTACAGCCGGAATACAAAGAATATCAAACACAAGTAAAAAAGAATGCAGCCGTATTGGCACAGGCTTTGATTGACCGTGGCTTTACGATCGTTTCCGGTGGTACAGACAACCACTCCATGCTGGTAGACCTGCGTACCAAATACCCTGATCTGACAGGCAAAGTAGCAGAAAAAGCATTGGTTGCTGCTGATATCACTGTAAACAAGAACATGGTCCCATTTGACAGCCGTTCTGCTTTCCAAACTTCAGGTATCCGTTTGGGAACTCCCGCTATCACAACTCGCGGAGCAAAAGAAGACTTGATGTTGGAAATCGCCGAAATGATTGAGACAGTTCTTTCAAACGTAGACAATGAAGAAGTAATCGCACAAGTTCGTGCACGCGTAAACGAAACAATGAAGAAATATCCTATTTTCGCTTACTAATCAACGACTTCTATCAATATACTCATAAAAGACTTTGGAGTTTTTGAAAAAGCTTTATCCTTCTTCAAGAACTTCAAAGTTTTTTATAAAACATCCAGACCATTTAAAAAGAGTAATAGAAAAGTATTTTTATCAGCATTCCCCACAGAAATCAGTATAAATTTCTACCTTTGCAGACAATTTATCCGTTAATGACGAATGAAAGGAACTAAGAATCTGACTCAAGGCCCTATCCTAAAGCAATTGTTTACTTTGGCAATGCCCATTATGGCTACTTCATTCATACAAATGGCATATAGTCTGACCGACATGGCTTGGGTAGGAAGAATAGGAAGTGAGGCAATAGCCGCCGTAGGTTCGGTAGGAATTCTTACATGGATGTCCACATCTATCTCTCTTCTGAACAAAGTAGGTTCGGAAGTCAGCGTAGGACAAGCCATCGGGGCACAAAACGAGCAAGCTGCCCGTGCGTTCGCATCACATAATCTTACCTTGTCCTTACTTATATCATTGAGCTGGGGAGCATTGTTATTTATCTTTGCCACCCCTATTATCAGTATCTATGAACTAGAACCTCATATAGCCAAGATGGCTGTGGAATATCTACGGATTATAGCAACCGCCTTTCCATTCGTCTTTTTATCAGCTGCCTTTACAGGGATATTCAATGCCGCCGGACGAAGCAAAATACCTTTTTCCATTAACGGTATCGGACTGATTACAAATATAATACTGGATCCTATCTTTATCTTTGGTTTAAGCTGGGGAACTACGGGAGCAGCAATTGCCACTTGGCTGGCCGAAGCTACGGTATGCATACTGTTTATCTATCAATTGAAACAAAAGAAAATATTATGGGATGATTTTCGGTTATTTACTAAACTGAAAAAACAATATACACGTCACATTTTGAAAATAGGATTACCGGTAGCGGCACTCAATACATTATTCGCTTTCGTCAATATGTTTCTCGGAAGAACCGCCACAGAACAAGGTGGTCATTTAGGGCTGATGGCACTCACCACCGGAGGACAAATCGAAGCTATCACCTGGAACACCTCCCAAGGCTTTTCTACAGCTCTCAGTGCCTTTGTAGCTCAGAATTATGCAGCGCGGCAAATCTCCCGTGTGCTGAAAGCCTATCGCACCACTTTATGGATGACATTTATATTCGGATCTTTCTGCACATTCCTTTTTATATGTTATGGAAACGAAATATTTTCTATCTTTGTTCCTGAAAAAGCAGCTTACGAAACCGGTGGTGTCTTTCTACGTATTGACGGATACTCGCAACTATTTATGATGCTGGAAATTACCATACAGGGCGTATTTTATGGAATGGGGCGCACCATGCCTCCTGCCGTAATCAGCGTCACCTGTAACTATCTGCGCATCCCGATGGCACTGTTGTTTGTATCATGGGGCTGGGGTTTGCCGGGTATTTGGTGGAGCATAAGCATCACTAGCACTATGAAAGGAATTATTTGTCTGATCTGGTTTATGCTTATCAAGAAGAAAGCTTTAAATTATCAGGCCGTTTAATGAACAATTTTTGCATTAAGTCATTAATATATTAAAATGAACATGATTATGAAAAAGACTAAAATTATGGCTTTATTACTGAGTGCTACATTAGTATTCAGTGGATGTGGTAACATGAATAATACCGCTAAAGGCGGTCTGATCGGCGGCGGCGGCGGTGCAGCATTGGGAGCAATTATCGGCGGAATAGCCGGACATGGTAAAGGTGCGGCTATTGGTGCGGCAGTAGGTGCGGCAGTAGGTACAGGTGCCGGTGTGTTAATTGGGAAAAAAATGGATAAAGCAGCAGAAGAAGCTGCTCAAATCCAAGGAGCACAGGTAGAACAAGTAACAGATAACAATGGCCTTCAGGCTGTAAAAGTTACTTTTGATTCCGGTATTCTCTTCAATACAGGAAATGCAGCCTTGAGTGCACAAGCGAAATCAGCCTTGAGCAAGTTTGCAAACAACGTATTGAACCAGAACAGAGATATGGATGTATCCATTTATGGATATACAGACAACCAGGGCTGGAGAAACAGTACAGCTGAACAAAGTATCCAAAAAAACCTCAATCTGTCACAAGAACGCGCTCAAAGTGTGGCTAGTTATCTGTTGGGTTGCGGTGTAAGTAATTCCCAGATCAAGTCCGTAGAAGGCTTGGGTCAAGCAGATCCGATAGGTAATAATGACACAGCCGAGGGACGCCAGCAGAACCGTCGTGTAGAAGTATATATGTATGCCAGCCAACAGATGATTCAGCAAGCGGAAGCAGGAACACTGAAATGATATCAATGACGTTATTGTAGAGCGTATCCAATACGCCCGAACCAACGGTCACAACATTGGAATAACATATAAAATAAACCAATTTCGGACAGGTTATTTCTGCCCGAAATTGGTTTTAATACACAAGCATGAAAAAAAAGATTTTAAAATTCATCCGCAATCTGCTGCTTTTTTTCTTTGGTTCTTCCATTCTCGCAGTTATCGTTTTACGATTTATTCCGGTTTACTTTACCCCGTTGATGTTTATCCGTACTACCCAGCAAATCATTCATGGAGAAGATATAAAGTGGAAACACTCTTGGCTACCTAAAGAAAACATATCCCCTCATCTGTCTATGGCTGTTATTGCCTCTGAAGACAATCGCTTTGCCGAGCATAATGGTTTTGACTTCAAAGAAATAGAGAAAGCCTTAAAAGAAAACAAGAACCGAAAACGCCCTCGAGGTGCCAGTACTATCAGCCAACAGACAGCCAAAAACATTTTCTTGTGGCCTGCTTCTTCTTGGATCAGGAAAGGACTTGAAGTGTATTTCACCACCTTGATAGAACTATTTTGGAACAAGGAACGGATTATGGAAGTCTATCTGAACTCTATAGAAATGGGAAATGGTATCTATGGTGCCGAAGCAGTAGCTCGTGAACACTTTCACAAGAATGCCAGCAAACTGACACCGGAAGAATGCGCACTAATTGCAGCCAGCCTTCCCAATCCTCGCAAATTCAATTCAAGCAGACCTGGCAACTACATGCTTAAAAGACAAAAGAAGATACTTTATCTTATGAAATGCGTCCCTACATTTCCGCCCAAACAAGATACGTCCTCTACGGTTTCAAAGAAGAAAAAGAAATAACCCGCACCCCCGTGTGGGCTTTCTTATTTTTAGAGTATTCAAAGAGAGTCTGAGAATCTAGAATAACTTTCTTCATGACCGATGAAGCATGAAGCAAATGCAATTTACCATCCACCCAACAGGCAAATCCTGTATGCACCACATCCAGCCCTTTTATATTGGTAGTAATCGCTATGATATCCCCATTCTTTATGTCCAACTCCTCAGAAGAAACGTTCAGACTTGTTTTAGGAATATAAGAAACAGGAACATTTTTCCATTTTCTCTCTATTTCAATCATCTGGGATATCATGGAAGGATTATTTTTCAACCGGTGATAATTGTCAGAGTGTGTGGACATAAAATCCAAATTCAAGATTTGTGATACAGCAAGCCCTAATTCCCCTGTACGTTCATGTACAATTCCTTTCTGTTCGTTATCCTTAATCCAATCACTGAAGTAATGTAAACGCGAGACATAACCGGCTTGTTTTCCATTCCGATAGCGGATACACAGCAACGCTTTTTTGTAACTTTCAAAGTCACTTTTCCCATACTTGTCAGCGAGACTCAATGCAAGTACTGTTTCAACTAATGTGGTACAATCCACCTTATCCAAATGAACAACTAATCTCTCTTCATCTGTCCCATCCAATGTATTCGCTACGTATGGAACCCCTAATAGATTTTGGGCAAAAAACAATATCCTACAACTATCGGCCGGCAACCGGGCAGCTTTTTGAAGCAGACTCTCGACTTTTATACTGTCATTTTCTGATGCTGAAACGATACAAGGCATTATTCCTAAAATCATTCCCAGCAACCACGGATACAGCTTTCTCATATATTTTTTCTTATCTACCTGTTTTTTCTGCATGGCAACAAAGATAACACATAACTGAATGAATGCAAATTTTAAAAGAATGAAAAGATAAAAACATCCGCCATGACAAATTCAACACTTGCCATAGCGGATAAAAAAAGCTATATAGCACCTTTAAATCATGCAGTAAACTCTGTTCTTTCCAAATAAGCTATAACATCACCTTTATTAACTACAGCTCCTTGTTGGGCGCAAACTTCTACAATACGTCCTGTAAAATTAGCAAAAATCTTTTCATACTCTCCCCACGGAGTGGAAATATAACAGAACACTTCATCATGCTGGTATTTCCGTCCGACAAACGGTGCCATAGAAGGACCTTCCACGGAAACTTCCCATAAAATCTGCCCCTTATCCGGTGCAATAATAGGATCTGCCTTAGCACGCTTATATTTTCGGATCGTTTCCTCATCGAAGCCACTTTTTACCATAGCCGCATCCTGAGCACGTTGTAAATCATCCATAAAACGTTTCTTGGCTACACCCGATTTATAATCACGGTATTGCCGGTCATGCATAGCCAGTTCAAACAACTCTTCCTCATCCTCACCATATTCCCATCCATTATCATCCATCTCCTTACGGTACTTGTCCAGTTCATCAGGATAGTTCACCTGAGGATCTTCATCAGTGAATTCGTAGCCTTTACTTTTCGCCAGTTCGATTATTTCAGGAGCCAACGCACCCGGCAATTTTCCACTTTTTCCCAAAATCATATCCCATGTATGGTTATCAATCATCGTCCATCTCTCCTCTCCCTTCACCAATTGCATAACATTCATCAAAGCCACATTCTTCACATATTGGCTAAACGGTGTTACTAAAGGTGGATATCCCAATTTCGGCCATACGTATTCCACTTCTTCAAACAGCATCACTACCAAATCATCCAAACTCATAGGTTCCTTTCCCTGTCCTTTCAGAATCAGATTGATGCCCGAATGCACCCCTTTCAGATCGGCCATCATTGAACCCATCATGCCACCGGGAAGTCCACATCCCAGCAGCAAGGAAGACATATGTTTGTTGGTAGGATCAATAAAATATCCCAAAAAATCATCAATAAATTCCTGCGTCATGCTACGCGCTTTCATATAAGCCTTCATATTGATTTCAGGTACCTGAAAACCTGCATTTTTCAACATAGCCTGTACAGAAATTACGTCAGGATGCACTTTTCCCCATGACAACGGCTCCATAGCGACATCAATGATATCCGCACCATTCTCACAAACTTCCAAAATAGATGCCATAGATAACCCAGGACCGGAATGTCCATGATATTGTACAATGACTTCAGGATGTTTATCTTTGATATTTCTCACCAACTGCCCCAACATTTCAGGACGGCCGATACCTGCCATATCTTTCAAACAGATTTCGGGTGCCCCCGCTTCTATTAACTGGTCGGCAATATAAGAATAATAATCCACCGTATGTACAGGAGAATAAGTGATGCAAAGAGTGGCTTGAGGAATCATCCCCGCTTCTTTAGCATATTTTATGGAAGGAATAATATTACGAACTTCATTCAAACCACAAAAAATACGAGTAATATCCACTCCTTGCGCATGTTTTACCCTATACATCAACCGACGTACATCAGCTGGGACAGGATACATTCGCAATGCATTTAAACCACGGTCCAACATATGCGTCTGAATACCCGCCTCACGTAAAGGCTTGGTAAATGTACGCACTGCCTTGTTAGGATTCTCACCATACAGCAAGTTCACTTGTTCAAAAGCACCTCCATTAGTTTCGACTCGGGCAAAACACCCCATTTCAACGATTAGAGGAGCAATTTTGGCTAACTGATCAGCTCTGGGCTGGTACTTCCCTGATGACTGCCACATATCGCGGTAGACCAAACTGAATTTGATTTCTTTTTTCATAATTATTACTTGATTTAAAGGTGTCTTGTCCTTTTGCAAATATAACAAATGAATAAAAATAAAGTTAATATTCGAAGCTGTTTTTTAGCTTCCAAAAACATGTTTAATATCATATTGTAAACCAATAAAAACAAAAAGGCAGAGCAAAAGAATTTCACTCTACCTTTTTGATAATTTTCCCCCTTGGATTATACAAAATCACGGAGCTGTCCCTGCAAGCGTTGTCTGGTAAAAAAAATTCTGCTTTTTACAGTACCCAACGGCAATCCCAGCTTTTCGGCAATCTCACGATATTTAAATCCCGACACATGCATAGCGAATGGAATACGGTATTCTTTAGGAAGCAAACCGACTATACGATGTATTTCTTTCATGTCATAAGCTCCCTCGGTACTATCAAAGCCGGAATCCTGAGGCATACTTAAATGGTAGAGATTGTCTGTATGGTCCACAAATGTCTGGTCACGCACTATTTTCCTATAATTGTTTATAAAGATGTTACGCATAATGGTATACATCCATCCCTTAAAGTTTGTATCGGGGATATACTTGTCTTCATTATCCAGCGCTTTCAATGAAGTTTCTTGTAGCAGGTCATTAGCCTCCTCACGGTCGGCTGTGAGTTTGTATGCAAACCGAAGTAATTCTTCTTGCACACCCAGCAGGTTCTTTTTAAAACTAACGCTATTCATAAGTCTTTCAGTTTAGGTTCATATTCTTTTTCCATGCTCTCGGTAATGCAAGGATAGCGCATTTTAAATAGGTGTCAAAGAAAAAACTATCAAAATAGGGGGTAAAAACCGTCATTTATCAGTTTTTACCCCCTATTTTGATAGTTTTCAGGTGCTATTTAGCGTTGTTCCCCCTTTAAAATTGGTAAACAGATACTATATTTAACAGCTAAAATACGCGCCAAAAACACAGTACTACCTCCTATTATCTGGCAAATAAAGGCTTCCAGACCAAACAGATCACATATCCAATAGGCCAATCCCCCCACCACACAGGCCATTGCATAAATTTCTTTACGAAAAATAAGCGGAATTTCATTAATAAAAACATCGCGGAGTACACCACCTGCGGCCCCAGTGATACTACCCATGATTATAGCTACCCAAAAAGGATATCCGAGAGCAATACTTTTGCCTACTCCCACTACTGTAAATAGTGCCAGACCGATGCTGTCGAACAGGAAAAAAGTGTTATGCATATGAATCAGATACTTGCCGAAAGCAATTACCCAAAACAATGCAAGTCCTGTACATATTAAATATATAGGGTCGGTCATCCAACCCGGAGTCACATCTAGAAGCACATCACGGATAGTACCTCCTCCGATAGCCGTTGCCAAACCCACTACATATGCACCAAACCAGTCAAACTGTTTGGCAGACGCCAATCTGATACCACTGATGGCAAAGGCAAACGTGCCTATAAAATCTAAAACTTGAACAAATGTTAGCATAATGGTTGTTATTTGTCTGCAAAGTAACGAATAAATTCGATAAGAAAATATATTTTTGTGTTCAGAAAATAGCTTAAAATAAGATGAAAGTAACAATTATCGCAGGTGCACGTCCCAATTTCATGAAAATTGCCCCATTAATGCGTGCTATCAAGGCTGCAAAGGCAGCAGGAAAAAATATCACTGCCCGTCTGGTCTACACAGGTTCGGACGAAGATAAAAGTTTGGAACCTTCTCTGTTTACAGACCTGGATATGCCGCGTCCCGATGTATATCTGCATGTAGATAATACAGATTTTTTCCAGCGAATGGCAGGTATATTGGTAGCTTTCGCCCGCGAACTGGAACAGCATCCTGCACAGGTAGTACTTGTAGTGGATGACCTGACTCCTACTATGGCGTGCTCTATCGTAGCTAAAAAGAAAGGGATAAAAGTCGCTCATCTAGTGGCCGGAACCCGCTCTTTCGATATGGATATGCCAAAGGAAGTGAACAGCATGATAACAGATGGCTTGTCCGATTATCTGTTCACGGCCGGAATGGTAGCCAACCGCAATCTGAATCAAACAGGAACCGAACAGGCACATGTACATTTTGTAGGAAACATCCTGATTGATACGCTGCGTTATAACCGTACCCGTTTACAGCGCCCGGTAGCGTTCTCCATTATGGGACTGAAAGAAAAAGAATACCTCTTGCTAACATTGAACAAACATTCATTGCTAAACAAGGACACAACACTGAAAGCCATCTTCCGCACTATACTGGAAAAAACAGACAAGCCGATCGTGGCGCCGCTCCATACATATGTAAAAAACAAGCTGTCTGCTTTAGGAATTACTTCCGAAAGGTTATATATATTACCACCGCAACCTTATTTGTCATTCGGATATTTAGTGAACCATGCCTGGGGTATCATTACAGATTCGGGCAATGTAGCGGAAGAAGCTACTTTTTTAGGAATCCCCTGCATGACATTAAGCACGTATGCAGAACATCCCGAAACAGTGACAATCGGCACAAACCGGCTGGTGGGGGAAAACCCTGAAATCCTGGCAGACGCCCTTGACATTCTGAATAAAGGAGAATGGCAGAAGGGACATTTGCCGGAACGTTGGGATGGACACGCTGCAGAAAGAATTGTACAAACATTGCTGGGTGAACATAACTAAAATGGAGAACCAATAAAAACACGGATGCCGCAGAATATCAAATTCTACGGCATCCGTGTTTTTATTGGTTCTCCATCGATATCGCTTACACTCTCCTTTCTTACCAAGTATAATTCAAACCAAAACTAAGCAATTCCTGCAACTGGAAATAACTCTTGTTATCTTCTGTCAGTATCACACCGTCATCATAACGCGCATGAACAAACAACTTAGTAGACAAATAACGGTTCAACACAAAATTAAATGTATTTTCCCAACTGGCAATTACGGTGTCATAAGTTGTAAAGTACTCCAATTTAGACTCCCACACAATACTGGGGATAATTGTCCAAGTCAGATTACCTGTAAATTTCGAACCGAAGAGATTCGCTGTTTTATGCCCCGGATCCACATTAAAAGCACCCGGATCAGTTATCTTATCATTGCTGATATACATAAAAGTATACGCCAGTGGAGATCCCAACAAAGACAATGAATAATTCTTCTTATTCTGCTTAAAGTCCATACCGAGGGTTATATCCAATTGGGCGGGAGACAGAAAATTAGAAATCATATCATTCGTATTCGTCTTATAATTTCCAAAGAACTGAGTCTTGAACTCGCCCGCCAAAGTATAATACCAGTTTTTGAAGGCTTTTACACCCAGTTTACTGCTTAAACGAAGCAAGTCGGCATTCGTCTTATACTTATGCACTGTATCTGACGGTGCTGTAACAAAACCCAATTTTATTTCCAGCTTATTTTCAAACTCTATACGCTGGCGGTCATCAAAATTAGCTTCCAGCACTAAGCCGGACAACAGCGCATTAGTACTTTCACCACCTTTATACCAGTTATCTGAAATATAATGTTGTGTGAACTGAACATACCCATTCCCCTTATGCGTCCAAAAGTTAGGGCGTACCACCAACAATTCATTATCCGTAGTCAAGCTTTCCACCGGTGTTTCCGGTTGAAGGAAACTTTTGATTCTCTCTTTCCTTGGTCTTTTTACTATCTGATTATTTTCCAGTGGTTTCAAATCAGCCAAATAAAGTTCGTTATTCACCAATCTGCCCGGATATTGCAAATAATAATTCCTTAATATATTATTCGACCAACGGTCGGCAGCGGCCAAGGTTTCCAAATCGGGCAGTTGATATATAGCTGCAGATGCAGAGTCACGCTTTCCCATATATAGCGAATCGACAGCTGTCATTATTTTCGTATCCGGACTCCATTTTATTTCAAAAATTTCTTTTATAGGAGCTTCATAATAAGTGGGCGGAACAAACAACTTATAAAAAGCCGGATTAGGACGTACCCGCCGGGGCGCCGGAATATTCAAATCATCCCACAGCCTGAAATAAGCAAAATAAGATGCGCTTAATGCAGACAATGAATCAGAATAGGCTTTCACAGCCGGATTTTCTTTCGTCTTGGCTATTTTCTGTGCCGGCACTTCTTCCATACAGAATACAGCAAGTATTATAGCCAAACATATACTTTTTCTCATACTAATTTTAGTTTTGTGCAAAAGTACACTTAATTTTCCTTTTCCCCAAAAACTGTTTCCTTTATATAGTAACGAATGATAAATTCAGTTTCATCAAATGATTTTTTAAAGCATATCCGACAATATTGAAAAAGATTTTGTAATTTTGCAACTTTGATAAATATTGCGATTTTGATAATTAAGAAAATAACATTTAAAAATATTAAGTCGTGGGAGAAACTAAGTATATCTTCGTAACTGGTGGTGTTGCCTCCTCATTAGGTAAAGGTATTATTTCATCATCAATAGGTAAATTACTGCAAGCCAGAGGCTATAATGTAACAATTCAGAAGTTCGATCCGTATATCAATATTGATCCGGGAACTTTGAATCCTTATGAACATGGTGAATGTTATGTAACGGTAGACGGACACGAAGCCGACCTCGATTTGGGACATTACGAACGTTTTTTGGGCATCCAGACAACTAAAGCCAATAACATTACAACAGGACGTATTTACAAAAGTGTTATTGACAAAGAACGCCGTGGTGACTATTTGGGAAAGACTATTCAGGTTATCCCCCATATCACCGATGAGATCAAACGCAATGTAAAATTATTGGGAAGCAAATATAAATTTGATTTTGTCATTACCGAAATCGGTGGTACCGTAGGTGATATTGAATCACTTCCTTATTTGGAAAGTATCCGCCAATTGAAATGGGAAATGGGACGTAATGCGTTGTGCGTACACCTTACTTATGTTCCTTATCTGGCAGCAGCAGGCGAATTGAAGACCAAACCTACCCAGCACTCTGTAAAAGAGCTGCAATCTGTTGGTATTCAACCAGATGTATTGGTATTGCGTACCGAGCACGAATTGAGCACAAACTTGAAAAAGAAAGTTGCTCTGTTCTGTAACGTAGATGAAAATGCTGTGGTGCAGTCTATCGATATGCCCACCATTTATGAAGTACCTTTGCGTATGCAAGAGCAGGGACTGGATGTAACCATTCTCCAAAAGATGGGATTGCCCGTGGGTGAAACTCCAACCCTCGGTCCATGGAGAGATTTTCTAGATCGCCGTCATAAGGCAACTGAGAAAGTAAAAATTGGATTGGTTGGTAAATACGATTTGCAAGACGCTTATAAATCTATCCTTGAAGCCTTGTCACAAGCCGCCACTTACAATGACCGCAAAGCGGATATCCACTTCATAAACAGCGAGAAACTGACAGATGCTAATGTAGAAGAGCAGATTAAGGATATGGATGGTATCATCATCTGCCCGGGATTCGGACAACGTGGCATAGAAGGTAAGTTCGTTGCTATCAAATATGCACGTACACACAATGTGCCGACTTTTGGTATCTGTCTAGGTATGCAGTGCATGGCTATTGAGTTTGCCCGTAACGTGCTAGGTTATACAGATGCCAACAGCCGCGAAATGGATGAAAAAACGCCACACAACGTGATAGACATTATGGAAGAACAGAAAGCTATCACCAATATGGGCGGCACTATGCGCCTGGGAGCCTATGAATGTATCCTTGACCAACACTCAAAGACTTTTGAAGCCTATAAAAGCGAACACATACAGGAACGCCACCGTCACCGCTACGAATTCAATAATGACTATAAGCAGGAGTACGAAAAGGCGGGTATGAAATGCGTGGGTATCAATCCGGAATCCGATTTAGTGGAAATAATTGAAATCCCGACATTAAAATGGTTCATCGGAGTACAGTTCCATCCCGAGTACAGCAGTACAGTATTGAAACCACATCCTTTATTCCTGTCATTTATCAAAGCGGCAATAGACAAATAAGAAACGAGAATTATAATATAATAAGGTAAACAAGTAAAAATGGACAAAAACACTTTAGTGGGATTCGCCCTGATTGGTGCAGTTGTGATAGGCTTCAGCATCTACAACCGTCCTAGCCAGGAAGAAATGGCACGTGCCAAACATTATCAGGATTCCATTCAGGCGATAGCCCAAAAAGAGGCCGAACGACTGGCACAGGCTGCCACGGCACAGAGTCAGAATGCAACATTGCATTTAGACTCTACCTCTATGTTCTATGGCGCAAACCAAGGTACGGAACAGCTAACGACACTGGAAAATAATGTAGTAAAACTGACTTTCACCAATAAAGGTGGACGGGTGTGCGCAGCCATATTAAAAGATTATAACGGACAGGACGGCAAGCCTTTGATGTTATTTGATGAAAAAGATTCGGGCATGAATTTCGCTTTCGAAGGAAAGAATGAAAATATTTTGACCGAGGATATGTATTTCCAGCCTACCAACGTAACAGACAGCACTGTAACTATGCGTTTGGCAGCAAACAATGGAGGCTATATAGATTTCGATTACAAACTTTTACCGGATGCTTACATGGTGAATTTCACTATTCGCGCAAACGGCATGCAGAATTTCTTCCCTCCTGCCCTGAACACAGTCAATATAAACTGGCGTCAACGGGCACGCCAGCTTGAAAAAGGTTTCAGCTTCGAACAGCGCTATACTTCGCTCACCTACAAGCCGGTAGAAAAAAGTTCAGACTATCTGAACGAAATGAAAGAAGCAAAAGAAGATGTTACCGACCGTTTGGATTGGATTGCTTTCAAGAATCAGTTCTTCTCAAGCGTACTTATTGCCGATCAAGATTTTGATAAAGCTTCCCTAACCTCTACCCCCCAACAGGAAGGAAGCGGATATATGAAGAACTATACCGCGGACATGACAACTTTCTTTGATCCTACCGGAAAGCAGCCTACCGATATGCAGTTCTACTTCGGTCCGAACCATTTCAAGACTTTGCTGAACAGCAATGATCTAAGCCTTTCCCAAAAAGATTTGGAACTGGAAGACCTGGTTTATTTGGGCTGGCCCATTATCCGCTGGGTAAACCGCTGGTTCACTATTAATTTGTTTGATTGGCTCTCAGGGTGGGGACTGAGCATGGGTGTCGTATTGCTGCTGATGACGATTATCGTCAAAGTGTTAGTTTATCCGGCTACCTACAAATCATATATGTCCTCTGCCAAGATGCGCGTCCTGAAACCCTACATCAACGAGATCAACGCAAAATATCCCAAGAAAGAAGATGCTTTGAAAAAGCAACAGGAAACGATGGCACTTTACAGCAAATACGGAGTAAGCCCTATGGGAGGTTGCTTGCCTATGCTGATCCAAATGCCGGTATTCATGGCTTTATTCTTCTTCGTGCCTAACGCTATTGAGTTGCGCCAACAAAGTTTCTTATGGGCCCCGGACTTGTCCACTTATGATGATATTATCAACTGGGGAACCAACATTCCTCTGCTGGGCAATCATTTAAGCCTCTTCTGTTTGCTGTTCAGTATCACCAATATTCTGAACACCATGTACACCATGAAGCAGCAGGATATGGGACAACAGCAAATGCCGGGTATGAAACTAATGATGTATATCATGCCAGTCATGTTTATTTTCATCTTCAACGGTTATTCATCCGGCTTGAACTACTATTACTTCATTTCCGGACTGATTGGTATCCTCACCATGGTGATTCTGCGCAAAACAACTGATGAAAAGAAACTCCTTGCCATGTTGGAAGCCCGAAAAGAAAAGAAGAGCCAAAAGAATGGCGGCAAACCGGGTGGCGGACTGATGGCTAAACTGGAAGCTTTACAAAAGGAGCAGGAACGACTGCAACAAGAAAGAATGAATAAAGGGAAAAAATAACGGGTTTACACTTCCTTAAAAAAACAGCGAAGACCGGCATATATAAAAAACAGCGGTCTTTGCTGTTTTTTTATATATACCGGTTACCTCTATATTTGCTCTTCTTTGCAAAGACACCCTTCCACAGACACACAAAGAAACAAAACAAATATGCAGGAACATTTCACATCACCGGCTTTTATACGTATTTTTGCAATCAGTTAATCATCAAAAACAATTTTTAGATATGAATAAATCAAGCGCAACCATCATGGCAGCAGCACTTATGCTAGCTTCTTCCTGTACCGAAGTGAAACAGGAAGGACAGGGCTACGAGCCCATTATAGGCAAGCAAGAAATCACCATCAAAGACGGTCGTCTTACCCCCGAAGCCCTGTGGGCAATGGGACGCATAGGCAGTCTGAGTATTTCCCCCGATGGCAAACAGATAGCCTACACCGTAGCCTATTATAGTGTTCCCGAAAACAAAAGCCATCATGTAATTTACGTAATGGATGCCGATGGAAAGAACAACACCCTGCTTACTCAAACAGCATGGAATGAAAGCGAGCCTCAATGGATAAAAGGCGGAACAAAAATCGCATTCTTATGCAATGAAAGTGGTGGCAGCCAAATTTGGGAGATGAATCCTGACGGTACGGAACGCCGTATCATTTCCGATTTCAAAGGAAACATAGAAGGATTCTCTTTTTCACCGGATGGCAAAAAGATTCTTTTCATCTCACAAATAAAATACGGCCAACGCACCGTAGACCTCTACCCTGACCTGCCCAAAGCCAGCGGTATCATTGTAAACGACCTGATGTATAAACATTGGGATGAATGGGTAGAAAGTATTCCACATCCTTTTATCGCTGATTTTGATGGTAACATGATGGGAGCAGCCACCGATATCATGGAAGGTGAGCCGTTTGAAGCTCCAATGAAACCTTTCGGAGGTATCGAGCAGCTGGCTTGGAGCAACGACTCTAAACAAATAGCTTACACCAGCCGGAAAAAGCAAGGATTGGCATACGCAGTATCTACCGACTCGGATATATACCTTTATAATATAGAAAAAGGCACAACACTGAACCTGTGCAAACCGAATGGAAAAGATTCAAATGGAACAGATGAAATGAAAGGATATGACACCAATCCTAAATTCAGCCCCAACGGCAAATACATTGCATGGCAAAGCATGGAGCGCGATGGTTACGAAAGTGACCGGAACCGCCTGTGCATCTACAATTTAGATGACGGTCAAAAGACATTTGTTACCGAAAGTTTTGAATCAGGCGTAGATGACTATTGCTGGAACAATGATTCGCAAAGTCTGTACTTTGTCGGTGTATGGCATGGAACCAGCATGGTATACAGTGCCAATCTGAATGGTGATATAAAAAAACTGACTGATGGCATGTATGACTACGGATCAGTAGCCATGGCGGGCGATAAAATAATTACCAAACGTCACTCTATCAGTGCCGCCGATGAAATCTACACCCTCACTCCTGCCGACGGGCAAGTGGCGCAACTCTCACACGAGAATGATCACATCTTTAAACAGCTGAATTTGGGCAAAGTGGAGGAAAGATGGACCAAAACTACTGATGGCAAGCAAATGCTTTCATGGGTGATCTATCCCGTCAATTTTGACGCAAACAAGAAGTATCCTACTTTATTATTCTGTGAAGGTGGCCCGCAAAGTCCCGTCAGCCAATTCTGGAGCTACCGCTGGAACTTCCAGATTATGGCAGCCAACGATTATATTATCATCGCTCCGAATCGTCGCGGTCTACCTGGATTCGGCATGGAATGGTTGGAACAAATTAGCGGTGACTATGGAGGTCAATGCATGAAAGACTATTTGTCAGCCATAGATGATATTTCAAAAGAACCATATGTAGATACTAATCGTTTGGGATGCGTAGGTGCCAGCTTCGGCGGATTCTCCGTCTATTGGCTGGCGGGACACCATGACAAACGTTTTAAAGCATTTATCGCACACGATGGTATATTCAATATGGAGCAGCAATATCTGGAAACAGAAGAAATGTGGTTCGCCAACTGGGATATGGGTGGTGCATATTGGGACAAAAACAATGTAACGGCACAACGTACCTTTGCCAACTCTCCCCATCGTTTCGTTGATAAATGGGACACTCCCATTCTCTGCATTCACGGTGAAAAGGATTATAGAATTCTTGCTTCACAAGGTATGTCGGCGTTCAATGCAGCTGTATTGCGCGGTGTTCCGGCCGAACTTTTATTATATCCGGATGAGAATCATTGGGTATTGAAACCGCAAAATGGGGTGTTATGGCAACGCACTTTCTTTAGTTGGTTAGATAAATGGCTCAAATAACGCCTAAATTACTGCAATATTATCCGTTATTAGAACTATATAGTATAATTTTCAATTTTTGTGTTACCTTTGTAATGTCAAACAAAAAATGAACATTAAGTGATATTTGTTAAGCTACCTTTTATTAGGTGAGTAAACAATAGCTTGTGAAAGTAGTTGTTTACAGTGTTAGTATATAAATAACTTTTTATTCCCCGTGCTTTGTGAGCGCACAAAGCTGGATGATTACAAAATAATAAAGTGATTATTTTTTCGTGATACCGGCTTGTGATAAGTCGGTATCATTTTTTATTCCAGCAAACCAACATCATACTCATTATTATTCTGGAATGCTTATGCCCTCATGCTCTCATTTTACATATAACAATCTAATTATAAATAGCTTACATGATTACAGTAAAAATATTTGCTCTCACTTATGCCCTCATACCCTCACTATATTTTAAAGCAGATTTTCGCATAATACGCTTGCTGTCAACTATATATTCTTTTTTATAAAGTATTCCTGTTTGATATAAAGCAGGGTACTTTCAGACTTTTTCATTTCAAAAATGCATATGAAAGAGATGTACTTCCACGAAATAGCAGTTTACAGAGTTCCGATATCGATAAAAAAGATCAAAACGTTTTTAAAAAAGCTCGTTATCTTTTCCAAAAAGTTCCTGTTGTTATTTGAAAAGCTCTTGATCTTTTTTAAAAACGTCCTTATATTTGGGGGATTTATATGATTCACACTCACATACATACGCACAAACCCGTACATACATATGCGTAGCTTCATGTAGACATACGTGCGTTAGAGATTTTATATGATCACATCTATTGAAAAAACTCTTTTATTCAATATCACTTCGCCGATACAATAATAAAGAGGCTGAATCAAATTTATCTTGAATTTCAGCCTTTTTATTCATCAATACAACATTGGGAAATCGGACTACATGACCATTCTTGCATTAAGAAAGGCAGTTTAATAATGAAACAGCCAAATCTCTAAAAACAACAATATCCATCCGTCTACAGTTTGGTAAATGGATGGATATTGCTTTTTTATTCTTAACCTCTGCCCAAAATAAAAGCAAAGAAGCCTTATATTTAATTTTAACAGAAGAAATTTTCTATTTTTTCTGCATTAATCCTTTAAATGCCGTAGGATAAGGAGTTTCAAACTCCATCAACTCTTTTGTTACCGGATGATAGAAACATAACTTGAAGGCATGTAACGCCAATCGTCCTAAAGGATCACACTCACTGCCATAGCGCCGGTCACCAACAACAGGGTGACCTAAATCCAACATATGCACACGAATCTGATTCTTACGTCCTGTTTCCAAATCCAACTCCACCAATGAATATCCATTGGCCCGCTTTATTGTTTTATAATGAGTGACCGCAAACTTACCTTCCCCATTATCTACAGGACTGGAACTGACATACAATTTCCGGTCGGTCAACCAAGACTCTACAGTACCGTAATCTTTCTCCATATCACCAGAAACGATAGACACATAACGGCGGTCCGTCACAATATCATGCCAATTATCACGTAAAGTATTCTGGGTTTTTTCATCTTTGGCATACATCATCAACCCCGAAGTTTCACGGTCCAGACGATGTACTACAAATACGCGGTTGAAACGATGTGAACGTTTTACATACTCATTCAAAATATGTTGTGCAGTACGCTCCTTCTGATGTTCTGTGCTGACAGAAAGCAGTCCCTCCTTCTTTTCCACCACCAAGATATAAGCATCCTCGTATACCAGTTTCAGCATCGGATGTTTAAACTCACGATTATTCTTCACCTTGGATATCTGCACTTTCATACCTGGTTTCAATGCGAAATTATATTGGGTAGTAATCACATTATCTACCAAAATCACGCGGTTGGCAAGCAACGCCTTTACCTTGCTACGACTGATTCCCGCCATTTTCCGCATCAGAAAATCCATCAGCTCAGCGGGCTCCGTCACATTATATATAGTATATCGGGCAACACTTCTCGCCTTTGGCCTGCCGGAATCACTATTCTTACCTCTTGACATAATTCTATTTACTGTTTAAACAATTTATAATTGAACTATCCGGATTATCCTCTTTTTTCCAGCAACACCACATTTTCCACATGATGCGTATGAGGGAACATATCTACGGGTTGCACGGCCATCACCTTGTATTTGGCATCTAACAAAGACAAATCACGTGCCTGGGTGGCAGGATTACAGCTAACATACACAATCCGCTGAGGTTCAGCAAAAAGAATTGTATTAATCACATCATCGTGCATTCCGGCACGCGGAGGATCAGTGATTATAACATCAGGACGACCATGTTGGTTGATAAACTCCTGAGTGAGGATATCCTTCATGTCACCGGCATAAAATAAGGTATTGTCAATGCCATTAATTGCCGAATTCACTTTAGCATCTTCTATTGCTTCAGGCACATATTCGATACCAATCACTTTCTTTGCCTGGCGTGAAACAAAGTTGGCTATGGTTCCAGTCCCTGTATAAAGATCATACACCAATTCTTTACCGGTCAATCCGGCAAAATTACGGGCCACCTTATAAAGATTATACGCCTGTCCGGAATTAGTCTGATAAAATGATTTTGCTCCTATCTTGAAGCGCAACCCCTCCATTTCCTCGAAAATATGATCGTTGCCTTTGAACACCATTACCTCCAGATCGTTAATGGTATCATTGCATTTGTTATTGACTACATATAATAAGGAAGTAATCTGCGGAAAACGTTCTGCCACGAAAGCCAGCAGTTGCTTCATCAGATCCATTTCGCTCTCTTCCACAATCTTGCATTGCAGCAACACCATAAGCTCACCCGTACTCGAAGTACGGATCATCAAGTTGCGAAGCATTCCTTCTTGAGAACGCAGATTAAAGAAAGAATAATTGTGTTCGTATGCATAGTCACGAATCGCATTGCGTATCTGGTTGCTGATATCATCCTGTAACCAGCACTTTTCTATAGCCAGTACCTTGTCAAATGCACCGGGAATGTGGAAACCTACGGCGTTCATCTGATCGTACTTCACATCTTCCTTTACCTCTTCCTCTGTCAGCCAACGTTTGTTAGAAAACGTAAATTCCAACTTATTACGGTAAAACTCCGTTTTTTCCGACCCTATGATAGGTGAAATTTCCGGCAATTCGATCTTGCCGATACGGGTCAGATTATCCGTCACCTGCTTTTGCTTATACTTTATTTGTTCTGTATATGGCAGACACTGCCACTTACAACCACCACATATACCATAATGCTGGCAGAAGGGTACTGCACGCACAGGAGAATACTCATGGAATTTCACAGCCACAGCTTCTGCATAATGATTTTTCTTACGCTTCACTTGTAAATCCACCACATCACCGGGCACTACATAAGGCACAAATACTACCAGGTCATTCACTTTCGCCAAAGCTTTTCCTTCGGCAGCTACATCTGTTATGGTTATCTTCTCTAATAATGGAAGTTCTTTCTTCTTTCTAGCCACTTTTCTGAATAAGTTAATTTGGGGACAAATTTAAGCATTTTCCCTGAATATTGCCTCATAAATCGTAAGATATTAAAATTGCAAAGTAGAAATTGCAATTTCCACTATTTTTTTTCAGTAAAAGGTTTGGAGATAACTAAAATATGTATAGTTTTGCGATTACATTTTTTGAGCGAGTTAACTTTAAATACATTTATTATGGATAAAAAAAGAGTTTACACCTTTGGTAATGGACAAGCTGAAGGAAAAGCAGACATGAGAAATCTGCTTGGTGGAAAAGGCGCTAACCTGGCTGAAATGAATCTAATCGGTGTTCCCGTACCTCCGGGATTTACAATCACCACAGAAGTTTGTAGCGAATATTATGAGTTAGGTAAAGATAAAGTAGTAGAACTACTGAAAGCGGATGTTGAGAAAGCTATCGCCAACATCGAAAATCTGATGAATTCCAAGTTTGGAGATGTAGAGAACCCGTTACTGGTTTCTGTACGTTCGGGTGCCCGCGCTTCTATGCCGGGTATGATGGATACCATCCTTAATTTAGGTTTAAATGACGAAGTGGTGGAAGGCTTAAGCCGCAAGACCGGACGCCCCCGTTTCGCATGGGATTCTTACCGTCGTTTCGTACAAATGTATGGTGACGTGGTATTGGGTATGAAACCGGTGAACAAGGAAGACATCGATCCTTTCGAGGAAATTATCGAAAAAGTAAAGGAAGAAAAAGGTGTGAAGCTCGACAACGAATTGGAAGTGGAAGACCTTAAAGAACTGGTTAAACGCTTTAAAGTTGCTGTAAAAGAACAAACCGGACAAGATTTTCCGACCTGTGCATACGAACAACTTTGGGGTGCCATTTGTGCTGTATTCCGCAGTTGGATGAACGAACGCGCCATTCTTTACCGCAAAATGGAAGGTATTCCTGCCGAATGGGGTACTGCTGTAAGCGTACAAGCCATGGTATTCGGTAACATGGGTGATACTTCGGCTACTGGTGTTTGCTTCTCTCGTGACGCAGGTAACGGTGAGGATTTGTTTAATGGCGAATATTTGATCAACGCACAAGGTGAAGATGTTGTAGCCGGTATCCGTACTCCGCAACAAATCACAAAAATCGGTTCTCAGCGTTGGGCAGAACGTGCAGGTATTTCTGAAGAAGAACGCGTAGCCAAATATCCCTCTATGGAAGAAGCTATGCCGGAAATCTACAAAGAACTGGATGCCCTGCAAACCAAACTGGAAAACCACTATCGCGACATGCAGGATATGGAATTTACCGTACAGGAAGGTAAATTATGGTTCTTGCAGACCCGTAACGGTAAACGTACCGGAGCTGCTATGGTAAAAATCGCCATGGACTTGTTGCGCCAGGGAATGATTGATGAAAAAACAGCATTGGAGCGTTGCGAACCTAATAAATTAGACGAACTGCTTCACCCTGTGTTCGACAAGAAAGCGTTGAAAGAAGCGAAAGTTTTGACTCGTGGTTTGCCCGCTTCTCCGGGTGCCGCTACCGGTCAGATTGTGTTCTTCGCCGATGATGCTGCTAAATGGGCTGCCGATGGCAAAAAGGTGGTCATGGTACGTATCGAAACTTCGCCGGAAGACTTGGCAGGTATGGCCGTTGCCGAAGGTATCCTGACTGCACGTGGCGGTATGACATCTCACGCTGCGGTTGTGGCCCGTGGTATGGGTAAGTGCTGCGTATCGGGTGCTGGTGCTATCAATGTAGATTATAAGACACGTACCGTAGAAATTGAAGGTATTACTTTAAAAGAAGGTGACTTCATCTCTCTGAACGGTACTACCGGTGAAGTATATAAAGGTAAAGTGGAAACCAAAGCAGCCGAAGTTTCAGGCGATTTCGCTGCATTGATGGATCTTTGCAACAAATACACCAAGCTGAATGTCCGCACTAACGCTGATACTCCGCATGATGCGGAAGTGGCCCGCGCTTTTGGTGCTTCAGGTATCGGTCTTTGCCGTACGGAACACATGTTCTTTGATGCTGAAAAGATTGTCGCTATGCGTGAGATGATCCTGTCACCGGATGTAGAAGGACGTAGAAAAGCATTGGCTAAATTGCTCCCCTTCCAAAAAGCCGACTTCAAAGGTATCTTCAAGGCTATGGACGGATGTCCGGTAAATGTTCGTCTGCTCGATCCTCCTTTGCATGAGTTCGTTCCCCATGATGCAAAAGGTCAGGAAGAAATGGCTAAGGCAATGGGCGTAACCGTACAGGAAATCAAAAAACGTGTGGAAAGCCTGTGTGAACACAATCCGATGTTAGGTCACCGCGGCTGTCGTTTGGGTAACACCTATCCCGAAATCACAGAGATGCAGACTCAAGCGATTCTAGGTGCTGCAATTGAACTGAAGAAAGAAGGATATGATCCGCATCCCGAAATTATGGTTCCCTTGACCGGTATCCTGTATGAATTCGAAGCTCAGGAAAAGGTGATCCGTGATGCAGCAGCAGCATTATTTGAAAAAGAAGGTATGGAAATTCCGTTCAAGGTAGGTACCATGATTGAAATTCCGCGTGCTGCGCTGACAGCCAACCGCATTGCCAGCCGTGCAGAATACTTCTCATTCGGTACCAATGACTTGACCCAGATGACCTTCGGTTATTCCCGTGACGATATTGCTTCTTTCTTGCCGGTATATCTGGAAAAGAAGATTCTAAAAGTAGACCCGTTCCAAGTACTCGACCAAAATGGTGTGGGTCAGCTGATTGAAATGGCTGTAGATAAAGGCCGTTCAGTTCGTCCTGATTTGAAATGCGGTATCTGCGGTGAGCATGGTGGTGAGCCTTCATCAGTGAAATTCTGTCACAAAGTTGGTTTGAACTATGTGTCTTGTTCTCCGTTCCGCGTGCCTATTGCCAGACTGGCCGCGGCACAGGCTGCAATAGAGGAATAATCTCTTTAAAATATTATTTTTATATCAGGCTGTAATTCACCGTTTTACGGTAGTTACAGCCTGATTTGCGCTTAGACGGTTCGTACATTTGACCGCAAAAAATGAGTCAAATAAACGTATTTGTTTTACTCTATGTTTACCCCAAAAATGGCCATGTTTACCCCGTTTACCCCAAAGTTTTCCCCATTGTTTTATCATTAAAATTTAGTAGGTATGACAACATTCAAAGCAACGGTAAAAAAGCCAAGATCAGATGGATTCTATACAGTTTACATCAGAGTCACACATCAGCGCAAAACAAGTTACATCAAGACTAACAAGATTATTGATCCGGCTCATATAACCAGTAATGGTGAGTTAACAGACCCGGTAGTGAATGAATATTGTGCCATAATCATACGCCAATATACAGACAAACTGAATCGTGTTGACGCTACATTTTGGGAACTTAAGGATGTCATAGAATTCCTTCACAAAAATGATGAAGAGACATGCTTCAGTGATTATGCGAGAAAGTTTATTTCGAAGATGGAATCTGAAGGGCATGAACGTAATGCAAAAAACTATAAACTTGCAGTCAATCATTTAGAACGGTATATAGGTACTACCAAAATCATGTTTAGCATTCTTACGACTTCTGTTTTAACACAATGGATTGACACATTGTATAAGACCAGCAGAGCAAAAGAAATGTATCCCACTTGTATCAGACAGATTTTTAAGAAAGCAATCATAGAATTGAATGACGAAGAACGTGGTATTTTGCGTATAAAATACAATCCATGGCTAAAAATTATAATCCCAAAATCAGACAATACACTGAAAAGAGCAATCAGTGCAGAAGCTTGTCGTGAATTCTTTAATCGTCCTCTGCCACAAAGTAAAATGGTATCTCCCCTTCCTGAACTCGGCAGAGATATAGCCCTGCTTTCATTGTGTATGGGTGGTATTAACACGATAGACCTTTACGAACTGAAAAAGAAAGATTATAAAAATGGTATTATAGGATATAAGAGAGCGAAAACAAAACATAGTCGTAGGGATGAAGCATACATGGAGATTCGTATTGAACCGTTTATACAGGATACATTTAATAAATATCTATCTACGGACCAAACAGATGAATATCTGTTTAATTTTCATAGTCGTTATAGTAATTCCGATAGTTTCAATGCTAATATAAATATGGGAATCAGGCGAATATGCCAAGATATGGGAATGTCCAAGGAGGAATATTATTGCTTTTATACGTTTCGTCATACCTGGGCAACCATTGCTCAAAACGATTGTGGAGCAAATATGTATGAGGTAGCATTTGGTATGAACCATAGCCATGGATTTAATATAACAAGAGGCTATGTAAAAATAGACTTTACTCCAGCATGGGAACTTAATGCAAAAATCATAGACTTCATATTTTTCAGTAATAAAAACAGTAAACAGAGTTTGGTTCGTAACTTTGAATCACCTGCAGAGAAAATGTTTCGTATTACAAAAAAGATGATGATATATGGAAGAGCATATTTCAAAGGCGAAGTTATTGCCGAAGTTACAGACATAGGTTTTGATACCGTTGATGATGTCATTTCAGCACTTGCCAATCAACTTCCTAATGACATACCCGTAGGATGTAACGTACAGTTCCGATTGACAAACTGTGATTCTCAAAAAGAAGCAGTATATGTCAGAAGTAAAGGTAAAGGATTCTAAATTGGACACATAGAGGGAACAATTATCCCAATTCATATCAGGAAGGTGTGTCGTAATGCACGATGCACCTCTTTTTTGTTCATCACTATACAAATCTGTTCATTTTCTTTAAGCTGCGATCTTTTGAAGATTTCTTTGATTTATGTGTTCCCAGCATCTAAAAACAGCAGTTGTAAGCTCATAAAACAGTCTAATCAGCCAGTTCATACCCTTTTTTGTCAGTTTTGCACACATCTTTTTTATATTGAAGGCAATGGCTAGGAAGGCAAAGTCCATGAAGACCTTGTCCTTTCCAAAATGTCGGAAACGTTTGTAGTTCATATTGTTTTTAATTTGTCCGAACACGGCTTCCGGTTCTATGCATCTCTGCCCTCTGTGTTTCAGTCCTTTCTCAGAGCAGAGCAGTTCTTTGGCTCTCCGCTTGTATTGTCTAAGCCTATGATTCAGTTCTATCGTCCTGTTTCCTTTTGCTTTAAAACAGCGGCATCGCAGGGGACAGCCTTCACACCTGACAGCTCTGTACCGTGCATTTTCGCTGACATATCCGGATGCGGTTTTCACATTCCTGGTGCCTATCCTCCGCATCCTTTGCCCCATAGGGCAGATGCAGAAGTCATGTTCTTCATTGTAGTAGAAGTTTTCGGCCTTGAACGGGTCCGGTTTGAATCTCGGCCGCTGTTCCATGTGGAAATAGTTGTACTTTACGTAGGCTTCCATGCCGTTTTCGGACATGAAGCGGTAATTCTCTTCGGAGCCATAGCCGGAATCAGCAACTACCGTATGGGCCATCCGGTCATACCTGTTTGAAAAAGATTGCAGGAAAGGAATCAGGGTCAGTGTATCCGTAGGGTTCGGGAAGAGTGCAAAATCGGTGATGAACTGATTTTCGGTGCCGATTTGAAGGTTGTAACCGGGCTTCGTCTGTCCGTTGCGCATGGCATCCTCCTTCATTCTCATAAAAGTAGCGTCCTTGTGTCCGTCTTGGAATAGGAATTCCTCTCTTGCAGCGTTTCCGGATGGCAGTCGTATTCCTGTAGTTTGTCCCTGTGTTCTTCCAGTTCCTTCAACTGTTTGCGTTTCTTTTTCAGTTCAGTCTTTTCCTCTTTCGCGGATGGCTCGGAAACCTGTTCCAGTGCATGACGCAATTCTCCTGCCATTTCAGTCAGCATGGCCGGAGTGAACCCAACCTCCTCATTGTTCTCTGATGACTTCTCCCGAGCAATGACATCGTCTATCTGCCCTAACAGGACATGTATCTTCTTCATCAGGCGTTCACGGTTCCGCTCAACCGTTTTTCGCCAGACGAAAGTGTACTTGTTGGCTTTGGATTCGATCTTTGTCCCGTCAATGTATTCCACATTCAGGCTGATGAAGCCTTTGGAAGAGAGAAGAACTACGGTTTGCGTAAACACCTCGTTGATTTCCTTCTTCACCCGGTTGCGGAAACGGTTGATGGTAATGAAATCTGGTTTCTCATATCCGGCCAGCCAGATATAATGGATGTCACGGTGAAGGAGCTTTTCAATTTTCCGGCAGGAGTAGATGTTGTTCATATAGGCATACAGAATGACCTTGAGCATCATCCTGGGGTGATAAGGGCTGCGCCCGCATTCCTTATACAGCTTTCTGAAACTTTCAAGATTCAAGCCCTCAACCAGGGCGTCAACCATGCGCACCGGATCGTTTTCTGCAATATCCTCATCAATTCTTTGAGGAAAAAGAACGGTTTGGTTGGGATTGTAAGGACGAAAATGTATCTTTGTCATAGTGAAATTCTTATGCCTAAAGATACAAAATCTTTAGGTAATAACAAAGCCCCAGCTTGTGAAAGTCGGGGCTTTGTGCGTAAAAAACAGAAGGTGTGCATTTTGACACACCTTCTTTATATCTTATTTTCGCAGCATTTCTGCAAAAATAAGATATACAGGCAGTTCATTCTGTTTGAGCTGTTGCAGGTCTCCTTTATTTTTATTCCTTCTTCAGAGATTGGCTTATTTGCATCACCCTTGTCAAGTGATTGTATATAAAATAAGGATAGCTTGAAACCGTTTTTAAAACACGTATGCCTTCACCATCAACATTTTTTGTCATTATATATTCAAAAATAGAATTAGCCAGTACACTATTACCCAACTTTTTAAAATTTGTGCAATAGCAGAAAAAAGAATGGTTACAATTGTCAATCTTTGCTGCCTGCCCATCAACAACATAAACAGATTCTTTACATGGTTTATCTTTTCTCCAACAAAAAGCATTGTCCACATAAAATATTGAGTTACTTCAATTTCATCCTCTTTAATATTAATATTGGAAATCATATCTTCCAAGAATTCTTTGTAATGCTTTTTCCCACTCCAAGGTGACATACCCGGTATTCTTTACACCAATCATATCACACAATGAACGATCTACAAGCCTAATAGATGAAATGTTGATTACACCTGAAGACATACTGGGCATGAATAATTCGCTTGATGACTTATACAAAAAAGAACGTGTAAACATTAATTGTTTTGGTTCTCTTACTATAAAGTGCTCAGGATTTGTTTATTCTGCGTCTTCTTACATTGGAAAGATAACTGGTAGTTGGATGCAGCCGTTTACATATTGGATTTATACTCAAGACAATCCCTGGTTTATTACAAGAAATGAAAAGCCCGGGTGTGAAGGTTGTTGTTTTTCATTGCTTTATGTCCGCCAATATCAATATACGAGCAATTAAATCTTATACCTCATATGTTTAAATATCGTTAAGACTTTGAACTTATAGCTTTTCCATTCAGGACTTAAAAGCCAAAGCGCATCGCCAGCTATTCTATACTGACGATGCGTTTTAATGTTATCTTACTGTTCTAACTTTCATACGGAAACCGGAAAACATTTGCTTAAACTCATATCCTCCGTATTTTGCATTTCTGTATTTCCATGTATTATATATATGTAACGTATTTGCAGTCGAAGAATCATCTGAAATCCATATATATGCATGCCATGTATCTACGTTACCTGTAACAGAGATATACCCAGTTCTATTAAAAACAAGCCTATTGCCATTTGGCCCCAAGAATGTTACTTTACAAAAATCATAGTAATTGTTTATATCGTATTCTATTTTACAACAATTAAACAATTCTTTACATTGTTCTTCAGTGGGAAGCTTTACATATAAGAGCTCGTCATAAGTATAGTCTTTGTACTTGCCATCTGCTTTTTCATAATCAGCTGCCCATAAAGTTCCACTAGGAAGCCCTAAATCAACATACTCCGTTTTTTCATCACGTAAGTCGGCAGGGATTTCCATTTCTCGGTCATGATAACCTGCCTTATAACCTTCAACAAAAGCTTGTGCTATTGCTTTTGTTATAGCTTCATTTGCCTTGCCTTCAGCAAATTTGTCTGCACGTTCTAATATATTCATACAAGATGTAATTAATTAATTATTTTTATGTTATCTGTTGGAAGTTTCAATACTTTGTTGCCGTTATATGGACAATAGAAAGAATAGTCTTGTTCCAATTTTTCCAAGTATTGCCTTACATTAATGTTCATCCTCGAATAATCTAAAATTTCTTTGTCAGTAATAATGATGGTTTGAATAATGGAACGACTTGTAGCGACGTTAAACAATCTTGGTTCTAATGATCTAAGATAGTTTGTATTGGGAATTACAAAAATACAAACATCTGTCGTTAGCCCTTGAACTCTAGCGACAGTATCTATAATGAGATTCGTATTCTTGATATGTGAGTTTATTGTTTTTTGCAATTCGCGCACAGTTTTCCTCATGCATGACAGAACTGCTATTTCCATTTTTGAATTATAGGAAACTAATGATGCAACAACTGCCAAAGTGAGCTTTAACGCAGATTCCGGGGCTAGATCCCCTATTCCCATATCTGTTTTTATAAGGGATGGCCCTCCTTCTTTGTGCATAAAAAACAAGTTTGGAATATCGGTGAATCTCATCTTTGATTTTGATGATAGATTTCCGTTATAAAAAAAGTTTGTATACGAAACAGCTCTATTGCACAAACGAAAGGATTCTGTTAGCTGATAAAGAGGCATCGCCCCATTGTTTGTGACTGCATCTAACCCTTCTACTAACCTTAAATAATTATTGTCGCGAATCTTTGACTTTTTCAACTGGACAACAGGCGGTAGCTGGTTCGTATCACCAACGAAGACAACTTGTTTACCTAGAAGTCGAGCAGCACCTAACATTGCAAGTAGTGCCTGGCTAGCTTCATCAACAATAACATAATCAAATGGGGTTTCACTTGCAAGTTCCGCTGCGACACCACTTGAAACGAAAAAAGTTGCTAACACTATACAACCTTTCTTTGGCGTAACATCTTTTTCCAATTGAAGTGAAGGTATTTCTTTACTTTCATCTGAAGTGATTTTTGTTTTATATACTTGCTTGTTCTGGATCATTTCTGAAAGACTGCTTTTTCCTGCAACTTCCATCAAAGCACGATTTGTAAGTGCTGTAACAAGCACAGATTTACCTTTAGCACATAAGTACTTACAAAGTTTTGCAATCTGATATGTTTTTCCCGTTCCCGGAGGTCCTTGTAACGCCAAAACAGGTGATAGGTTAAGCTGTGTATCAATAAATGATGCCACATCCCTGCTACCATCTAGAAGGATGGGTTCTATAGACTTTGTTTCTTCAAAATCTTGATCAATAATGCTTGAACAAGATAAAGTGTGATTATTAAGAACCAGCTGCTGAAGGTGGGCTAAATACTCGTATGGAGGTCTATTAGGTCCAAGCACTAATACAACTCCTGGAGTATCTTTTATCCATTCCGCAAATTCAAAATCAACTCCCTTAAATCCAGCAAGGATAAAATCGGGGTCATTTGATGTAGACATCCAAATGCAAATTGCTTCGGTATAGTTTGTTTTATTCTTTACCAAATCACCATATGTTCGATCTCCCCAATTTTTATAATTACGAAGTTCTTTATGAAGAGTCATACAATACAGATACTCTCCCTTTCTAGGTGTTGGTCTCTTTCGGGATAATTTGCAAATCATTTCTCCACTTTCATTGAAAGAGAGAAACTGTGCAGTGAATAATTCTGCAGTTTCTAATAGCATGTAAGAAGCTGACGTGTTTAATTTTTCGTTAAACTCGTCAACTTCTGCTTTCAGTTCATCTTCTAGAAACTGCCAATGTTTCTGTCTGTCGTATATCATTATTCAAATTCGTCTGAAGTGAGTTTCTCGTCTTGAGGTCTATCATCAAATGCATATTCCTTGTAGGTTGATGCAATTGTTGAAGGCTTAACGCTATTAAACTCAAAGTTTACCTGTTTAAAGAATTGTAGAATTTGGGCAAACTTAGAAACCTTATCAATATCATCAAGGTTTGTTGTATCCATTGTTAACACCAACTTATCTTGCCCCATAATCAAAGAGCGTAGATGTAACGGTGTAACGTCACGACCATCAAAAACCCATAGCATCGCATCGGGGCGCAGTAAAACTCCCCATTCCATAGGACTAATATATAATCGTCCCCATTTACAGCTCTTCACGACCAATGGTCGATTATTTCCTTCAGGATCAAATACACCTGGGATAATTGAAAATTCGCCAATGCCTTGTGTAAATAAATAACCTTGAGCCTCTAACAATCTTTTCACTTTTTTACGAGCGACTTCATTGTATTCCGGTCTTTCGTCACTATCTACATCATTACGAGAATTCGACTTCATATCCACATCATCTTTAGGTACAGGAAGGTTGTTTCGCAAACATTCGTTCTCTTTTTTAAGTTTCATAATTTCCTTTTGAAGATCAGAAATGTTTCTGTTAAACAACTTATAAACAAGCTCAGTTGTAAGACCTATATTATTGTTTGCCGCATGTAGGTGAAGTAGCTTCTGAAGCTCCCCTGCTTTATTTGCATAAATAATATCTGAACCATTATCGCAAATATCAGCGTCAACATATCTATATACAACATGATTAATGTATTCGTTCAAGGAAATCATCTTTGGCAAGGTACCATCATAAAGATATATTGATATGTTAGATTCTTCTTTCCATTCTTTATATCCATCTTCTCCGTATTGAATGCTTTCATCATTCAACAATTCTATGTCGAAAGTATCTGAAATTTTGATACCTGCAGCATTTCCTCGCAAGGTGTTTATACGATTTACGATAGTTTCAACAATGGAATAGTTCTCTTCAGTAAGAGGAAAACTTGTGTTAGTATTAAGCCACTCCAGTGTATTTTGCAAGAACATCTTGTTGTCACAGGCAGATACTTTGCCTGCATCAATAATATCATTTGAAGTGCTTACGAAATGCTTTCGCACAGTAACTATAGTGCTAGAGTCTATCAATACACCCATTGCTTCCATAGTAGCTAAATTTTGTGCATCTATTTTGCACCAGTTTTCTACCTCTGATGGCAGCTTTTCGTTTTCTAATGCGTATATACAAGGATATATACAGCACTTAGGAGAAAAGCCTAGTTCATTACTATAATCGTTCCAATTTACGTTAGCAAAGGCTTCTTTATTAGACAAATACAATGACCGTAAGTAATCTAACAAAGAAATAACTTTCTGATAATCATATTTCTCATCTTCTCCCTTAGTACATATCCCTTTGGTATTGAATTTTCCTTCTGAAATCAAAGGTAGTTTGACGAATGAACCTGACGTAGGAATCTCCATGAATTTTTCAATTCCCGCATACTTTCCATCAAGCAAATAATTCTTGGAAATAAAAGGTTTATCAACAAGATAGAACAATCCAAAGTCTTCTTTCCCTTCAGCATTTATCACTTTGATTGAACTGCTTGACTTGGATTCTTTTGAGAACATAAGTAATACAAAAGCAAGCTGTTGGGCATTTTGTAAAACTGGATAATTATCTTGTACATTCTTGAGAATTGCATTAACGTCAGCTTCACTTGTAATTCCCAAAAGAGCTTTAAGTTTATCTCTGTCGGCACCAAGTTTAGTAAACTTATCAACAACCTCATTTACAATAGCTGCATTCTGATTTTCATTTGGTAATATTGATGATAATTCAAAAGGTTGTTTGCCACCTTCAACAGTAAACTTATCTGCCACAGTATCAGGTATATCCTTATAAGTATATTCATCAGTTCCCTTAATGATAATCATTTTCTCATAGAAAGCTCTACATTCATCCTTTTTTAGAACTTTAGAAGCCAAGTCAAGAATCTTGAATTCAAAACTTTCCGTATCTGTTGTCTTGTTAAGGTCAATAGTTACAGATGAAAGCTTCTTTACGAACTGTGCTCTAGATTCACCTTTGACAATATCTATGAGAATACCTTTATGTTCATCAACGTCCTCTATATATGTTAGTAAAGCAGAATGTAAATCTTCACCGCTCACAATGCCTTCGGATTTTTTATAATCGTCAAAATCGTCTGGTAACAGATACATCGTTCCAGCACAATTCTTTTCAATAAACTCACGAGTAGTTTTTGACTGAGAATAGACTTGGTAACAATCATTACCATGCGCACACAATTTATATCCGTTATCAGTATTTACAATGACAAAAGAAGTAAAGAATGTTTCCTTATGCAAAGCGCATAACTGCAAAATACTTACAATGTCGTCTTTGTCAACTTCTCCAGCTTCGCTCTTTAAGCTTAGATTGCACAGAGACTTTTGACTTGTAACAAATGGCGCTTCATTTAGATATGACAATATACTTTTTTGTGGTAATGTCATTCCAAATAAAGTAGTCATTGCATTTTGCAAACATGCGTATTTACTAGAAATAGATGCGAGACAATCGTTGTAGAATAAGTAACTTGTATCAACATAATCTCCCGATTCACCAAAAATATACTTCTTACCTGTTAATGATTTATTATGTTCTGCATCTAAGTCATACAAAGATTTAACCTTTTGATAGAACAAATCCACACCTTCAGTTGGTTTAATCTCATCCCATTTTTCAAAAACAACATCATGATAAATATTTTTTTCTTGAATAAGATAAGTATCAAGTTCTGAGAAATAGTCTTCTGTACATATTTGAAAAGCACTAAGCCAACTTGGAACCACATAACTTCTACTGAGCATGTTTCCCAATTTTACATACTCACCATTGTTGTTACGGCAAAGGCATAATCCTTTTATGGAAGATTCACCAATACCTTCAAATTTTATGGTTGAATCCGTAGTAGCAAAATGTAGTATAAGTTTCTTTTTCTCTGCTAACGAGAGATTATTCGGATTTAATTTATTTGAAATTCTCTCAAATACATGTGCATCTGTTGGCATGTTGAAGAGGCTGTCTCAAAATGAGACGGCCTTTTTTTGTGTTTGCAAAAAAATCGGGCAAGTCCTAACTTCGCTCAGTCA